>JAKLLI010000193.1 GCA_023150195.1 Azonexus sp. | reverse complement strand
TTCGCT
The DNA here is from genome assembly GCA_023150195.1 of Azonexus sp. Taxonomy (GTDB): domain Bacteria; phylum Pseudomonadota; class Gammaproteobacteria; order Burkholderiales; family Rhodocyclaceae; genus Azonexus. Next base: position 4,392 of record JAKLLI010000193.1, on the reverse strand, counting down.
GTCGACCGGGGTCTGGGCAAAGCTGGTTGTGCAGATGCCGAAAAGGCTGAGGATCAGCAGTAAACGGGCAAGTGACTTCATCGAACTTTCCTTCGGGTGGCAGCTAACAGGGTGGAGCAGGCTGGATTATGGGAGGCCATGGTTCAGAAGCGCAAGTTGGCGGAAATCTGGCTGACATTTGCATCGTAGGATTCAGCCGCGTTGGGGGAGTCTCTCGATTCACGCTGGTGCGTGGCCGAAAGGCGAATCATGTTGAGGGGGGCCCAGTCCATCGTCAGGCCGCGCAGGGTCACGGTTTCCTCCGGGCGCAGGCTGCCACCGGGGGCGGCGCCCCGGTATTCGCGACGTTCGCGGCTCAGGTTCAGGCGCAGCGCCAGCTTGGGCGTGATCTGCCACAGCGGGGAAAGGCCCAGGGTGCGGGCCAGGTAATAACTGCCCCGGGTGTCGGTGTAAGGCACGACATCCTGACGGTAGGCGACATTGACCGTGATTTTCGGCGTGGCTTGCAGGGCGTAATCGATTTGCAGGCGGGTGCCGTCGTAATTGCGCTCGGCGACGTTGTCGTACTGGCGTTCGACCTGCGCGATGCGCGCATTGACGGTGGATTTTCCGGTCACCGGCCAGTTGACCGTGAGACTGTCCTCGGTTTCCCCGTAGCCCGTATCGAGCAGCAGCACAAGATCCGGGGCGGCGCGCGAAGTATATTCGCCGTCGCTGCTGCGATGGAGCAGCGTGATCGTGGTGCCCGAGGGGAAACGGTAACGCAGGCCGAGCTCCGGCGTCAGGACGAGGGCGTCGGCGTCCAGCGTGAAGTTGTTGGCACTGTTTTTCAGCGTGGTTTCCGTGAGCCCGCCAACGACGCTCCAGCCGCCGAAGACATCCAGTTCAGCCAGGGCCTGCTTGGTGTCCACGGTCTGGATATTGCGCAGATTGCCGATGGCGAAGCTGGAAAAACTGCTCAGGGCTTCCGCGCGCTCCAGCAGCAAGACGCCGTGCAACTGGCTGCCCAAAACCCAGTCCCATTCCGCACGATAATTTTTGGCCTGGTGGTCAAGGTAGGTATTGGTCTCGTATTTGTGATCGACCAGGGTGGTGCTCAGGCGCAATCCCTGGCGCCCCAGGCTGTGCGACAGACTGAGCGAGAGTTCGCTGCTGGTCAGGCGGTCTTCCATGACCCCGGGCGCGGCACTGCCAGCCGCCTGGCGGAAGAGGTTGGAATCCAGGGTCAACCAGGTTCGAAAGCCGATTTGCAGGGTGTCGAATTCATCGCCATAAGCCGCCGGGCCGGCCAGTAGCCAAGCACCCAGACAAGCCCGGGCCAGCAGTCGGCGTGCGTAACGCGACGGGCGGGAGCGGGGAGGTGGGGACGCGCGGGAAAGCAAAGGGGTCAGTGGGGCAGCAGGGGGCGATGGAAAAGGGCGGGAGCGACGGGGGCCTGCGCCAGAGTAGAGCCTATCCGGTTGGCGATCGTCAAGCTGGGGGGCGCGCCGCTCGGGCGTTGGTGGCGGCAGGCGGCGGGTATCACGGTCGCGAGTCTGCCTTGCTCAAGCGATCCCGGATAGCCGCTGCCGCCAGTCGATGTGCGCGCGCATTCCAGTGGCCATCCGCGGGCAACCAGTCGAAACGGGCGTGGTGTTGCGCCCAGTCTGCCGCAAAAACGGGCGCCATATCGATGATGTCCAGGCCCTGGCGACTGGCCTCCGTCAGCAGGCGCTCGCGGTCGCCGGGTAGCCAGCTCCCGGCGGCATGAGGCGTGTTCGGCTGGTAGAGGGCCTGGCGGTCGGCATCGACGAGGAGCAATGTGCGGTGACCGTGTTGCTGTGCTAGTGCCTGCAGGCGTGCAAAGGCATCCTGGAGCAGGCGAATTTGCACGGCTTCACGGTCGACGGCAGGCGGCGCGGTATTTCCCGGCGCGCGCAGGCGGTTCAGCCAGTCGCTCAGCTTCAGGTTGTAATAGGCGTAGCGGAACAGCGCCGACTGGCTCAATTGCTGTTTGTAAGGCGATTCCACATAAGGCGCATGGACGATGTCGATCCGCTCTCCGTCAAGGGCGAAGGCGTTATGGCCGGCAGGCGCTGGGGCGGCGATTTCGCGTAGATCATAGGGTTCGATGAAAAGCACGATGGTGGCCGGGTGCAAGCGAGGGGCAAAGTGTTCAACGATGCGGATCGCGTCGGCCAGACCGTTGGCGCCAGCCGAGATGGCTGCCACGCGACCGGGTTGCCATTCGGCCAGTCGCCCCTGTAGCGTTTCGCCATCGTCCAGCATCAGGCTTTCAATATAGCTGTCGCCGACCACCAGCACGCCGCCGGGCTGCGGGGACTCAAGCGAATGCGTGAAGCCCAGTCCATTGGTCTGCCCGCGATGGGCATTGGCCAACTGCCAGCCGTGGGAATACACGTAATCCTGATGGGGCAGATAGCGAGCGTAGGGATGACTTTCATCGGTCGACGCCATGCGCGCGCCGGAATTGACCGGCAGACAACGCAGCAGTCCTTCGATCAGCAACAGGCCGATCAAGGCACCAGCGAGCAAGGCGGAGAGGAAACGGCTCATGGTCAAAAATTGAAATACAGAAATTCGGAGGCGCCCCGGGTTTCGCTGATGGCCAGCAGGATCAGTCCTAGCGTGAGCAGCACGCCAGCCAGCAGCCCGCCCAAGGCGCCCGAGCAACGGGCTTCCAGCGCCAAGAGCCGACCACGGCCCAACAACTGGTAAAGGTTGGGCAGCAGCAGGCTGATCGCCGCGCAGCCCGCCAACCACCACAGACAGGTGTTGATGTCCATGAGCCGCGAGAGTTCGCTGGCGCTTGTCTGTCCACCGCCGGCCATGGCGCCGAGAATGCGCAGGGCGGTGTCGACGTGCGCAGCCCGGAAAAACACCCAGGCGACAACGACGGCCAGCAGCGTCACGGTCCACCCGGCAACGCGGCGAAAAACCGGAGGCAGGCGCTGGCTCAGCGGCTGGATCGCGTGATTGATCACCAGATAGAGGCCATGCAGGCCGCCCCAGATGACAAAGGTCCAGTTGGCGCCATGCCACAGACCGCCCAGCAGCATGGTGAGCATCAGGTTGGCGTGGCGGCGCAGTGGGCCGCGCCGGTTGCCCCCGAGCGGAATGTAGAGATAGTCGCGCAGGAAAGTAGACAGGGTGATGTGCCAGCGCCGCCAGAAATCGATGATCGAAGTCGCCTTGTAGGGCGAGTTGAAGTTGATCGGCAAAATGATCCCGAACAGGTAGGACAGCCCGTAAGCCATGTCGCAATAGGCAGAAAAGTCGAAATACAGCTGAAAGGTGTAGGCCAGTGCGCCGCACCAGGCTTCGAGTGTCGTCAGATCACCTGCGTGCAGGTCAAAGACTGGCGCCACGTAGCTGGCGACACCGTCGGCAATGACAATTTTCTTGAACAGCCCAATCACGAGAAAAATGCCACCGACCACCAGTCGACCGCGCGAAGCACGATGGCTGGCCGGATCGACGAACTGCGGCATCATGTCCTTGTGATGCAGGATGGGGCCGGCGATCAGGTGCGGGAAATAGGTGACGAACAGGCCATAGCTGGCGGGCTGGTAATCCTTGCCACTGCCGGCATGGCAGTCGACCAGAAAGGCCAGCTGGGTGAAGGTGAAAAAGGAAATGCCGATGGGCAGCGCGATGCCCAATGGGGTGTAACTGAGACCGAGTAAGGTGGCGGTATTGCTGCCGATGAAGTCGGCGTATTTGTAAAACCCTAGCAGGCCGATGTTGAAGAGCACGCCGGCAATCAGCCAGCGTTTGCCTTGGATGGAGCGATTGCGCTCATGGGCAAGGGCGATTTGTTTGCCCAGCAGGTAGTTGACCGTGATCGAACCCAGCAGCAAGGGGAGGTAGGCGATATCCCAGACGCTGTAAAACCCGCAGGAGGCAATGAACAGGAAGGTGATCGCCGCACGTTGGCCGAAACGCCCCAGCAAGGTATAGCCAGCCAAGGCCAAGGGCAGGAAGCCGAGGAGGAAAGCATAGGTGTTGAACAGCATGCGTGGAAGGGGAGGGAACTGGCGATGCCCGGAGAGAGCCTCCGGAAGGGCCGGGAAGTCTAGCATGCACCACAAGGCATGCCGCTCGCTATAATCGGCGGCCACGAGCGTTAACCGGGCAATAGATCCGAATGAAATCTCTCCTGTACTTTTGCCTGGGCATGGTTTTCTTGTTTCTGGCCAAAGCCAAAAACATGTTGCGCGGCTATGCCACACCCAAGGCGTTTGATCTGGATGAAACTGACCGCTGCGTCGATTACGATCTGGCGGTCGTCGATGACTGGCTGGTGCATCTGGCGCGTTATACCGGTCGTACCGACACTATTTTCGGCCGGCGGGTCCTTGAGCTTGGACCGGGGTCGGATTTGGGGGGCGG
>JAKLLI010000192.1 GCA_023150195.1 Azonexus sp. | reverse complement strand
CGGCCCCAGATCAGGCCCGTTTTCCCGGTTTCAAGACCTGAATCAAAAAAAATTCGCACTACACTAAATTACAGTGACGTCATGGCTTGCGTGATAGGATCAAGGTCGCGCAAATTCCCCGGAATGGCGCGCCTAGACTGACAATGGACTGACATAGACGCATGGAAACAATCGGCAAATATCGGGTAATCAAGGAGCTGGGCAAAGGTGCCACGGCCACGGTTTATTTGTGCGATGACCCCGATTTGAACCGGCAGGTGGCCGTCAAGGTCATTCAGTTTGGGCATGATTCCAATGCGATGTCGCGGCGTATGCGCAAGCTGTTCCTGAACGAAGGCATGGTCGCCAAGCGCCTGAATCATCCGAATATCGTGCGCATCTACGATGCGGTGGTTGAGGATGATTTTGCCTACCTGGCCATGGAGTATGTCGATGGCTTCAGTCTTGAGGAACATACCCGCATCGACAAATTGCTGCCCATGCACCGGGTTATGGGCATCATGTTCAAATGCTGCATGGCCCTCGATGCTGCCTATCGGCAGGGGATCATCCATCGCGACATCAAGCCGGCCAATCTGATGGTCAGTGCCGGTGATGAAGCCAAGATTGCCGATTTCGGCCTGGCCATGAACATGAACAAGGACATGGACCGCGATTCGACCTTCATCATGGGGGTGGGGTCACCGGCTTACATGTCGCCGGAACAGATCAAGGGTTATCCGCTTAATCAAAAAACCGACATCTATTCGCTGGGCGTGGTGATGTTTCAGCTGCTCACCGGTCGACTGCCTTTTCGTGCCAATAATCAGGCAACGCTGGTGTACAAGATCGTGAATACCGACGCGCCGTCGGTCACCTCGCTCAACCCGAATCTGCCCGAAGGCCTCAACGCCATTCTCAAGCGGGCGCTGGAAAAGGATCTTTACGGGCGCTATCGCAACGGCGCCGAAATGGCCAAGGATATTTCGGCGGTGCGTTACCAGATTCTGGAGGACGACGACAGCGAGCAGGATGCGCGGCATTTCGAGTCGCTACGTCGACTCGAGTTTTTCACCGAATTTGAAAATATTGAAATCTGGGAAGTACTGCGTGTTTCGGTCTGGCGGGAAGTCGCGCCGAACGTGACCTTGATACGCGAAGGGCAGCGCAACAAGCTGTTTGGTGTCATCGTTTCCGGCGCGGTCGAAGTCTCCATCGAAGGCAAAATTCTTTGCCGGTTGGGCGCCAGCGAGCCGGTGGGCGAGGTGACTTTCCTGCACCCGTCCAACGATTTGCGCCATGCGACAGTGGTGACTCAGGCCCCGACGCTCTTTCTGGAAATCAATGCCGCTGCGTTGGCATTGTCTTCCGAGGAGTTGATGGATCGCATGCGCGGCGCTCTGTTGTCACGCATGATTGGCCGTTTGCGCGAAGTCAACAAGATTGCGGCGGCACATGGTGAAACCTCGGTGCTGGCTGGAAAATCCTCTGTCTATCAGTCCAAGCCGGGGAGTGGTGGCGGGCTGGATAGCCTCTCGCTGGAACTGCTTTAAAGGGCTGAGTGCCGGCGGTATCTGCTTTCCGATAAGGCAAGGCCCCGGTAAACCGGGGCCTTGATTTTTGGGTCTCAGACTTTGAAGCGTCCCACTAGGCCTGCCAGCCCCTCGGCCAGCGACTTCAGATCATGGGCCGCGCCGGCCGTCTTTTCGACGGCGCCCGTGTTATCCCTGGCCATGCCGGCAATCGCCTCGATACTACCTTCCACATCGCTGGAGAAGCGGCGCTGCTGATCGGTTGCGCTGGCAATGGTATCCAGTCCATGCCCAACTTCCGTGACCGAGCCATTGGTGGCGTCAAGAATGTTCGATACCGATGCCACAGCCGTCTGGCTGCTTTCCAGATGATGAATCCCGGCTTCAATACTGCGGCGGACAGCTACCGACTGGGCGCTGAGCGTGGCCGTGATGGCGTCGATTTCACTGGCTGAGCGCGAGGACTTTTCTGCCAGCTTGCGAACCTCGTCGGCGACGACGGCGAATCCTCGGCCCTGCTCCCCCGCCCGCGCAGCTTCAATGGCTGCGTTCAGGGCGAGCAGATTGGTCTGCTCAGCAATGTCCTTGACCTCGCGGGTCATTTGTGTGATCGAGTCAGTGTTGCGCACGAAGTCGTTGACCGAATTGGCCATGTCGCGCACTGCGCTCTCGACAATGTTCATTTCTCCCAGCAGGGTTTTCAGATTGCTGCTGCCTTCCATGGCGCGCGCCAGGCTCTCCTGGGATTGATGCTGAACGTGCTCGGCACTCTGGGCGATCGACGAGATACTGGACACCAGTTGTTCAACAGCCGCGGCGGCCTGGTTTGATTTTTCGTTTTGCAGGTGTGAACTTTGCGACACCTGATCTGCGCTGTCAGAAAGGGCGGAGACCCGCGCGGCCACTTGTCCTGCCGCGTCGCGAACCTGCCTGACCAGCTGGTTGAAATTTTCCATCATCTCGTTGAACACGCTGGCAGCCTGACCGACTTCATCCTGTCCCTTGACCGGCAGTCGGCGTGTCAAATCGCCTTCGCCCCGGGCAATGTCAGCCAGCCCCTGCCGCAGATCGTCCAGCGGTGCGGTGACGAAGTGGTGCGTCAGCAGGTAGATGATCACCAGGAGTGCCCCCAGGGCCCCCAGCGCTGCGCCGGCGATCTTGAGGCGGAAACTGGCGACCTCGGCTTCGACGGAGTCGAGCGAAACCTTCATGCTGACAACGCCGAGCACAGTGCCTTCCGGTACCTGATGGCAGGCGATGCAGTCCTTGCCCAGATAGTTGGCCGATGCCTTGGTCGGGTTGATCACCCGCAAATAGGATGTGCCGTTCAGGGATTCCACCGAGGAATAAGCTTGGCCGCTGCGCATCACGGCTTCTTCCTGGCTGTCCAGTTTGCGCGACTCTTTGGTGTCCGGGCCGTAGAGCTTGATCACCGCATCGCCGCGGGCCACATGCAGATCCTTGATGATGGACAGTTGCTTGATCTGGTCGAGAAAGACTTCGCGCTGCCCCACCGTGCCGGTGATCATCATGCCGGTGAGTCCGGCCATCGTCATTTCATGAATGCTGCGGGAGAAGTCCTCGGCTTGCCGGATCGCGGTGTCGCGGTTGACCTGGCTCATCCAGACGATGGCGCCGGCCCAGATGATCGCGAGTACCAGCCAGATGGCGGCGGTTAAACGGACCCAGATCTTGGTATTGGCAAAGCTTGGCATGGCAAGGAATCCCCTTAACGTCCAGCGCTGCGGTCAGGCGCTGAGATCAATTTGCTGGATTGTGCCAGTGGTGCCATCTTCATGCAAAAAAATTCCAGAAGTGCGAATCTCTCCGAGGGTGCCGTTGGCATGATCGGTTAGCTGGAAAGGGGTCGCAATGCGTTGCAGGGCGATCGCTCCGACCCCCGCACTACTCAAGGTTTGCAACGACGATAGGGAAGTGCCGGCGGCTCCTTGCCAGAGCCGGAGTTGGGAGAAGGCGCTGTCGTTTTCGTCAATCCAGCCGTTGTGGTCTTCGTCGAGGGCCGCCAACTCGGCAAAACCATCGCTGCTTTGGGGACCGAACAACTCCGCACCCGAATTGACCCGGCCATCGCCATTGCGATCAAACACCAGATAGGCGCTGCCCCGACTCAGACTGGCAATGCTTTCGTTATCGCCGTCGGCATTCAGGTCGAAGTCAAAGCGCTGGTCGTTCAGGCTGGCCGCGTTACCGGCAAAATTGAGGACCAGCGGGTCGACCTTGCGTTGGTCACCGCCAGCGCTCAGGGAAAATGCCGTGTCTTCCACGTAGTCGCGTGCAACCGTCAGGGTCAGCGAGAAGTCGATTCGCTGGCCATCTGCGGTCAACACCGTGCCACTGGCAGAAAAGCTGCTGCGTTCGTGGATTTCGAGGTGGGTGCGTTGTTCCAGCGTGAAGCCACTGCCACTGACAGCAGCCGTGGCGGTATTAGCGACCGATCCATCGCTGTTTGCGGATTGCAGGCTTTCCGGATCGAAGAGTTTGAGTTTTTTCCCCGTGAGGGCTTCGATCATCAGGCGAATGAGCGAGGTGCGGGGATCGTCATTCAGCGTCTGCTCATCCTCCGCACGGGCCGCCGCTTCCTGGCCGGCCGGGGAGAGCGTGACCGGGTCGCTGACGGTAGGGTTCGCCACGCTGAGTCGCGGCCCGTTCTGCCCGCGCCTGAGCGATTCGCTGCGTTCATTGACCTGCGTCAGATGATGGCGGGCTTGCATCTGGATATCACTGCTGGCGATTTTCATGGTGAATGCCTCCTTGCGCCGGATGCCTTCACTACGGCTTTTTTTTCAGGAACTTAAGCCGTTATCAGGTGCGCGGTGAGCCAGCGCTTGAGTGCGCCCAGGTCGAGGGCCCCGCTGTGGCGTGCCAGTTCTCGGCCTTGATGGAAAACGATGAGGGTCGGAATGCTGCGAATGGCGTAGCGGGTGGCCAGTGCCTGTTGCGCTTCGGTA
>JAKLLI010000191.1 GCA_023150195.1 Azonexus sp. | reverse complement strand
TGAGGTGTTGCAGATTGCGGTGCCGGACAATCTGACGCTGTGTTTCGACCGTTCGCATTTGCACCAGATTCTCTGGAATCTGGTCGGGAACGCTTTCCGGCATTCCTCTCGTGGCGCCGGGGCGGTGCGCGTGCGTGCCCTGCTGTCGGCTGACGGTGACTCGGTAGAATTGCATGTGCAGGATGACGGGCCGGGGATTCCCGAGAATGAACGGGAACAGATTTTTGAACCCTTCTTCACCACCCATCATTTGGGAACGGGCCTGGGATTGTTCATTGCGCGGGAACTCTGTGTCGCCAACGGCGCGACGCTGACCCTGGGAGCCGCGGGCGAGGGCGGGCATTTTATTTTGAATGGGAGAAACACGACGTGTCTGGTAGCCGAAGCGAACGACGTCCCCGGGGAGAATTGAATCGCGTCCTGGTGGTCGATGACGAGGCCGATATTCGTGAATTGATCGACCTCACCCTGTCCAGGATGGGATTGGCCGCCGAATGTGCGGGTTCGGTCGGCGAAGCCAAAGCCGCGCTGGCCACCGGGGAATTTCAGCTATGCCTGACCGATATGCGCCTGCCGGATGGTGAAGGGCTGGACATTGTTCGCCATATTGCGGAACACCATCCGCAAACGCCGGTGGCGGTGATTACGGCCTACGGCAGTGCTGGCAATGCCGTGGCGGCGCTCAAGGCGGGGGCCTTCGATTACCTGTCCAAGCCGGTTGGGCTGGAGCAGTTGCGTGCGCTGGTCAAGTCCGCCTTGCGCTTGCCGGGCAGCAGCGGCGGTGAGTCGCCCACGGGTATGCCGGGGCTGACCGGGGAATCTGCCTGCATGCAGCAAGTTCGGGCGATGATCGAAAAGCTGGCGCGCAGCCAGGCACCGATCTACATTTCCGGCGAATCGGGCAGCGGCAAGGAGTTGGCGGCGCGCTTGATCCACGCCCGCAGTGCGCGCAGTGGCGGGCCGTTTGTGCCGGTCAACTGCGGTGCGATCCCGGAAAACCTGATGGAAAGCGAGTTCTTCGGCTATCGCAAGGGCGCTTTCACGGGGGCGGACAGTGAGCGCGAGGGCTTCTTTCAGGCCGCCAATGGCGGCACGCTTTTCCTCGATGAAGTGGCCGATTTGCCTTTGGCGATGCAGGTCAAACTGCTGCGCGCCTTGCAGGAGAAACGGGTGCGCAAGGTGGGCAGCGTGAACGAGGAGGCGGTTGACTTGCGGGTCATCTGCGCCACGCACCGGAATCTCAAGGAATGTGTGGATAAGGGTGTGTTCCGTCAGGATCTTTACTATCGCCTCAATGTGATCGAGCTGCGCATGCCGCCCTTGCGTGAGCGGATGGAAGACATCGACGAACTGGTCGACAGTATTTTGCGCAAACTCGGTGGCGAGGGGCATCCCCGTTTGTCCGACGACGCGCGGGCTGCGCTGCAAACGTATTCCTTCCCCGGCAACGTCCGCGAACTGGAAAACATTCTGGAGCGCGCGACCGCCTTGTCCGGCGGTCAACAGATCGCCGCCGACGATTTACAACTTTCGCCAGCCGATACCTTGGGTGGCGAAGCGCCGGGCCGCGGGACGGAATCGCTGGAGGACTACCTCAACGGTCTGGAACGCCAGGCAATCCTCGAAGCCCTGCAGGCGACAGCCGGCAATCGTACGGCGGCGGCACGGCATCTGGGGATCACCTTCCGTTCGCTGCGTTACCGCCTTGAACGGCTGGGCATTGAATGAGCTGGTCTGAGGACGGTTGGCTGGCTACGGTCGACCACCTGCCGTCGCCCAATTTCGGCGAACGGCCCGAGGGCCAGCCGGTGACCCTCATTGTCGTGCATAACATCAGCCTGCCGCCGGGCGAATTTGGCGGCGATTGGGTGGCGCGATTTTTTCTGAATGAACTCGATGCCAGCGCGCATCCGTATTTCGAAACCATCGCCAACGTTCAGGTGTCTGCGCATTTTTACGTTCGGCGCGACGGGGCGATCACCCAGTTTGTGGGTTGCGACAAACGGGCCTGGCATGCTGGCGCGTCCTCGTGGTGTGGTCAGGCGAATTGCAACGATTATTCTGTCGGTATCGAGCTGGAAGGCTGCGACGATCAAGCCTTTAGCGAGGCCCAATACGTGGCATTGTGGTCATTGATCGATGCGCTCCGCCTGCGCTATCCGATGACGGCGGTGGCCGGCCACAGCGATATCGCACCGGGCCGCAAGACCGATCCGGGGTCGCATTTCGATTGGGCTGCCCTGGCCCGGCGTTACCCCTCGCTCGATTTACCGCCCGAAGTAACGGGCTAGCCGCGCGACGGCTTCGCCCAGTCGCGCGATATCCGTGGTGTAGGCAAAGCGGATGTGTTTTTCGGGCGCATTGCTGCCGAAATCCAGCCCGGGCGTGGCCGCCACGCCCACGTCTTCCAGCAGCTTGCGCGCCAGCGAAAAACTGTCCGTGCTCAGCGCGCTGCAGTCGCAATACAGGTAGAAGGCGCCTTCCGGTTTCGCCGTAATCCGGAAACCGAGCGCTTCCAGTGCCGGCGCGAGATAGTCGCGCCGACGCTTGAATTCGGCGCGACGGGTTTCCAGCAAGGCGATGGTGTCCGGGGTGAATGCGGCCAGCGCGGCATATTGCGCAGGGGTGGAGGCGCAAAGCACGAGGTTTTGCGCGAGTTTTTCGACATCGCGGACGAAGGCCTCGGGAATCACCATCCAGCCCAGTCGCCAGCCGGTCATCTGAAAATATTTGGAGAAACTGTTGATGCCCCAGATCTCCTCCCCGGCAGAACACGCGGTGGGCGCATCAATGTCGTAGGTCAGGCCGTGATAAATCTCGTCGACCAGAAAATGGCCTTTGCGCTCGCGACAGACTTCGGCCAGCGCCGTGATTTCCGGCAGGCTGAGCAGGGTGCCAGTCGGATTGGCGGGCGAGGCAACGAGCAGGCCGGCGGTATTCGGCGTCCATGCTGCCGCGACCTGGCTCGGGGTGGGTTGAAAATTGCTGTCCGGTCCGACGGGTATCGCCAGCGGTCGACCTTCATAGGTACGCAAAATGTGCCGGTTGCATGGGTAGCCGGGGTCGGCCAGCAGCCATTCACTGCCGGGATTGGCCAGGCAGGCGAAGGCCAGGTTGAGTGCCCCGGAGGCGCCGTTGGTGATGGCAATGCGTCGGGCAGGCAGGTTGACGCCATAGCGTTGCTGGTAAAAACCGGCAATGGCCTCGCGCAATTCGGGCAGCCCCAGGGCCTGGGTGTACAGCGTTTTTCCGCTGGCAATGGCGTCGACCGCAGCACGGGCAATGGGCTCGGGCGTCGGAAAATCCGGTTCGCCGACTTCCATGTGAATGATGTCCCGGCCTTCGGCCTCCAGTTGTCGGGCACGGGTCAGCAGTTCAACCACATGAAACGGGGCGATGTCGGCAAGACGGTCGGCTGAACGCAGCATGGCGGACTCCAAAGTAAAACGGCCACCGAGCGAGATGTTCGGTGGCCGCTTGATGGGGGATCAGGGAGGCTTAGGCAGCGTCCTTGAAGATACCCATTTCGAACAGTTCGCGCTTGAGCACGAGTTCGCGCGGCATCTTGTCACCCATCTTGTCGAACCATTCCTTGTGGCCGGCCAGTTCGGACTTCCAGGCATCGGCATCAATCGTGGTCAGGGCTTCGAAGTCGCCCTTGTTGATTTCCAGACCGGTCCAGTCGATGTCTTCGAACTTCGGCATCCAGCCCAGGGTGGTTTCCTTGGCTGCGACGGTGCCCTTGCAACGCTGAACGATCCACTTCAGCACGCGCATGTTGTCGCCAAAGCCCGGCCACATGAAGTTGCCGTTGGCGTCCATGCGGAACCAGTTCACACAGAAGATCTTCGGCGTGGCATCGACGGCCTTGCCCATCTTCAACCAGTGGTTGAAGTAGTCGCCCATGTGGTAGCCGCAGAACGGCAGCATGGCGAACGGGTCGCGACGGACAACGCCTTGCTGGCCGAAGGCGGCAGCGGTGGTTTCCGAGCCGAGGGTGGCTGCCATGTAGACGCCGTAGTTCCAGTTGAAGGCCTGGTACACCAGCGGGACGGTGGTCGCACGACGGCCGCCGAAGATAAAGGCAGAAATCGGCACGCCAGCCGGGTCTTCCCAGGCGGCATCGACGGACGGGCACTGGTTTGCCGGGGCGGTGAAGCGTGAGTTGGCGTGAGCGGCCTTCTTGCCGGCCTTGCCGTCTTCCGGCGTCCAGTCATTGCCCTGCCAGTCGATCAGGTGGGCCGGGGCTTCCTTGGTCAGGCCTTCCCACCATACGTCGCCGTCGTCGGTCAGCGCGACGTTGGTGAAGATGATGTTTTCCTTGAGCGTGGCCAGGGCGTTGAAGTTGGTCTTCTCGGAGGTACCGGGGGCGACGCCGAAGAAGCCGGCTTCCGGGTTGATGGCGTAGAAGCGGGTGGTGCCGTCGGCTTCCTTGCGCGGCTTGATCCAGGCGATGTCGTCGCCGACGGTGGAGATCTTCCA
>JAKLLI010000190.1 GCA_023150195.1 Azonexus sp. | reverse complement strand
GGCAAGCCCCTTCGTAACTGATCGGGCCGAGGAGACAAAAGACAATGAATAAAACCATTCAGGACGCCTACATCGTTGCCGCCACGCGTTTGCCGGTGGCCAAGAAAAACGGCGCATTCAAACACGTTCGTCCGGATGACATGCTGGCGCACGCCATTCGCTCGGTGGTGGCACAAGTGCCGACCGTGGATCCGGCGCGTATCGGTGATGTGATCATCGGTTGCGCCATGCCGGAAGGCGAGCAAGGCATGAACGTGGCACGCATTGGCCTCTTGCTGGCCGGGCTGCCCGACACGGTGCCGGGCATGACCATCAACCGTTTCTGTTCCTCCGGTGTGCAGGCCGTGGCCGATGCCGCCAACCAGATTCGATTGGGGCTGGCCGATGTGATGATTGCCGGCGGTACCGAGTCGATGACCGTGATGCCGCAGATGACCGGCAACAAAATGGCGATGAATCCGGCGGTGTTCACCGACGAGCACCTTGGGATCGCCTATGGCATGGGCCTGACGGCGGAGAAGGTCGCTACGCAATGGAAAATTGGACGCGAGGCGCAGGATGCCTTTGCCGTCGAGTCGCATCGCCGGGCGATGGCCGCCATCACCGCCGGGCATTTCCGGGCCGAAATCTCCCCGTACACGGTGCGCGAACATCTGCCGGATCTGGTCAGCGGTGAGGTAGGAGTACTCGAACGCTATGTTGAACACGACGAAGGCCCGCGCCCGGATGCTGCGGTCGACCGGCTGGCCAGGCTGAAACCGGTGTTCAATGTGCGCGGCTCGGTCACCGCCGGCAATTCGTCGCAGATGTCCGATGGTGCCGGCGCGGTGATGCTGGTCTCGGAAAGTGTGCTGCGCGAACACAATTTGACGCCGCTGGCCCGCTTTGCCGGGTATGCCGTGGCGGGGGTTGCGCCGGAGATCATGGGCATCGGCCCCGTGGCCGCCATCCCCAAGGTGCTGGCGCAGGTGGGCATCACCCAGCAGGACCTCGACTGGATCGAACTCAATGAAGCCTTTGCCGCGCAGTCGCTGGCGGTAATGCAGACGCTGGACCTCGATCCGGCTAAGGTGAATCCGCTGGGCGGTGCCATTGCGCTCGGCCATCCGCTGGGGGCGACCGGCGCCATTCGCACGGCCACCGTGGTGCACGGACTGCAGCGCAGCGGCGGCAAGTACGGCATGGTGACCATGTGCATCGGCACCGGCATGGGCGCGGCGGCCATTTTTGAGCGCGTGTGACGGTCGACCGCAGATGTCGACAAAAATGAGGCTGCGCCCATGAAACCCGCCTGGCTGAACCGGCTTTCCCCCGCCTGGCGGGCGCGCATGGTGCGGATGGGATTCAACTTCCATCCCGCCTTTCGCGGCACCGGCGGGCGGGTCGTGCATGTGTCGACGGATTTGCGCCACATCCGGGTGCGTCTGCCGCTTAACTGGAAAACGAAAAACATCGTCGGCTCGCTCTATGGCGGCTCGCTGTTTGCGATTACCGATGGTGCGCATCCGATGATGCTGATGGCAGCGCTGGGACCGGATTACATCGTCTGGGACAAGGCGGCCAGCATTCGTTACCGTAGACCCGCGTACAGCACGCTTTTTGCCGAGTTCACCCTGTCGACCGAAACACTGGCAGAGATTCGCAGCGCATTGGCGAGATCACGGGAGCTTGATCACCAGTTTGTGGTCGAACTCAAGGATGCGAAGGGCGTCGTGCATACGGTGGTTGAACGAACCGTGTATATCGCTGAAAAACACTACTACCGAAAAAAGAACGGTGGAGGAGACACACCATGAACCATTCCTTGCGGACAGCCGCCTTGCTCGCAGCCCTGCTGGCGGCACCGGGGTTGTACGCCGCCGAGGTGGCGGGAATTCGTATGGCCGATACCCTGCGTGTCGGCAACCAGGACCTGGTCCTGAACGGTGCCGGCTTGCGCAGCAAGCTGTTCATCAAGGTTTATGTCGGCGCTTTATATGTCGACCGGCGCCAGGGCAGTGCTGCCACCTTGCTCGAGGTGAACGGTCCACGGCGGATGCAGATGCGCATGTTGCGCGATGTCGATGCCGACAGCCTGCAAGCTGCGCTGGACGACGGCCTGGCCGATAACCTGAGCCCCGACGAACTGGCGGGCCTCAAACCGCAAATCGCCCAACTCTCAGGGATTATGCGGGGTATCGGGAAAGCCCGGGAGGGCGATACCATTGCCATCGACTTTTTGCCCGACACCCTCAAGGTCGCACTGAATGGCGCGCCACGCGGGGAGGTTGCCGGGGCCGCCCTGCCGCCGGCACTGCTCAAGGTCTGGTTGGGTCACAAACCGGTAGACGCTTCACTCAAGAAAGCGTTGCTCGGTCAATAAGCTGGACGAGGAGAGAATCATGGACAGAATCTGGCTACAAAGCTATCCACAGGGCGTACCGCCCGATATCGATATCGACCACATTCCATCGCTGGTCGCGCTGTTTGAAGACGCCTGCCGCAACTTTGCCGACAAGGTGGCCTACATCAGCATGGGCAAAACCATGACCTACCGGCAACTGGACGCGGAAACCCGTGCTTTCGCCGGCTGGCTGCAGTCCCTCGGGCTGGCCAAAGGGGAGCGGGTGGCGTTGATGATGCCCAACCTGCTGCAATACCCGGTGGCGCTGTTTGGCACCTTGCGCGCCGGTTGCGTTGTGGTCAATTGCAATCCGCTGTACACCCCGCGCGAACTGGAGCACCAGTTGAAGGACTGCGGGGCGACGACCATCGTCATTGTCGAAAACTTCGCCCACACCCTGCAGCAGATTATCGGCAAGACGGCGGTGCGCCACGTGCTGGTCACGCCCATGGGCGAAATGCTGGGGATCAAGGGGCACATCGTCAATTTTGTGGTGCGTCATGTGAAAAAACTGGTGCCCGCGTGGTCCTTGCACGGTTGTATCGGTTTTAAGGCGGCCTTGCGTCGGGGAAGGGCGCACGGCTGGCAAAAGGTGGCGCTCAATCGTGAGGATGTGGCTTTCCTGCAATACACCGGCGGCACGACCGGGGTTTCCAAGGGCGCCATGCTGACGCATGCCAACATCGCCTCCAACGTGATGCAGGCGCATGCCTGGATCAAGCCGGTGATTCGCGAGGGCGAAGAGTTGATTCTGACGGCCTTGCCTCTCTATCACATCTTCGCGCTCACCGCGAATTGCCTGACTTTCCTGATGATCGGCGCGCAAAACCTGCTGATTGCCAATCCGCGCGACATTCCCGGTTTCATCCAGGAATGGGGCAAGTATCCGGTGACCGTGATTACCGGGGTCAACACCCTGTTTAACGCGCTTTTGAATCATCCCGATTTCGCCAAGCTGGACTTTTCCAGCATGCGGGTGACGCTGGGTGGCGGCATGGCCGTCCAGGCGCCGGTGGCTGAACGCTGGCTCAAAACCGTGGGCGTGCCCTTGCTCCAGGCCTACGGGCTGACCGAAACCTCACCGGCCGCCACCATCAATCCGCTGGATATGCACGAATTCAATGGTGCCATCGGCCTGCCGATCTCGTCCACCGAGGTGTCGATTCGCGATGATGAGGGCCGCGAAGTGCCGCCGACCCAGATCGGTGAAATCTGCATTCGCGGGCCGCAGGTGATGAAGGGCTACTGGAACCGGCCGGATGAAACCGACCATGTGTTTCATCCCGACCGTTTCCTGAGAACCGGCGACATGGGCTTCGTGGACCCAAAAGGCTTCGTTTTTCTGGTCGACCGCAAGAAAGACATGATTCTGGTCTCGGGCTTCAACGTGTATCCGAATGAGGTCGAGGAAGCCGTGGCCATGCATCCCGGCGTGATCGATGTGGCGGCGATCGGTGTGCCGGATGAAAACACCGGCGAAGCAGTCAAGATTTTCGTGGTTCGCAAGGATCCGCGCTTGACCGAGGCGGCGCTGATCGCGCATTGCCGCACGGTGCTGACCGGCTACAAGGTGCCGAAAAAAGTGGAATTCCGCGACGATCTGCCGCGCACCAATGTCGGCAAGATTTTGCGTCGTGCGTTGAAGGAGCAAGGCTGATGGGCATTCCTGCCTCACTGAAACAGCATTTGAAATTACCGGTGATCTGCGCGCCGATGTTCATCATCTCCAACCCGGACTTGGTCATTGCCCAGTGCAAAAGTGGGGTGATCGGTGCCTTTCCGGCGCTCAATGCCCGCCCCAAGGAAATGCTGGATGACTGGCTGACGCGGATCAAGGCAGAACTCGCCGCCGATCCGCAGGCGGCCGCGTTTGCCGTGAATCAGATCGTGCATCCTTCCAACGAGCGGCTGGGGCACGACATGGATCTGTGCGTGAAGCATGAAGTCCCGCTGATCATCACCAGCCTTTCGGCCCCCACCGCCATCGTGCCGCAGGTGCATGCCTACGGCGGGCAGGTGTTTCATGACGTGATCAGCGTCCGTCACGCGGAAAAGGCGCTGGAAGCCGGGGTGGATGGCCTGATTCTGGTCTGTGCCGGCGCC
>JAKLLI010000189.1 GCA_023150195.1 Azonexus sp. | reverse complement strand
TCGTTGCTGGCAGATGGGCGCCAATAATCCGATTCTGTCCGTGCATGACGTGGGGGCCGGTGGCGTTTCCAATGCCCTGCCGGAACTCGCCCATTCGGGTGGCGTCGGCGCCAGGTTCGATCTGCGCAAAGTCCCGATTCTGGAACCGGGCATGTCGCCGGCGGAAATCTGGTCCAACGAATCGCAGGAGCGTTATGTGCTGGCGATCCCGCCGAACCGCATCGCCGAATTCCAGGCCATGTGCGAGCGCGAGCGCTGCCCCTTTGCCGTGGTCGGCGAAGCAACGGGCGATGGTCACCTCACCGTGACCGATGCACACTTTGGCGTGAATCCGGTCGACATGGAAATGGAAGCCCTTTTGGGCAAGCCGCCGCGCATGACGCGCGATGTGACGTCGCTGCCGCCGAGCTTCGTGTCGTTTGACGCCGCCGGTTTCGAACTCAAGGATGCCGCCTACCGGCTGATGAAACTGCCGGCGATTGCCGACAAGACCTTCCTGATTTCCATCGGCGACCGCTCCGTGGGCGGCATGACGGCACGCGACCAGATGGTCGGGCCGTGGCAGGTGCCGGTGGCTGATGTGGCCGTGACCACGATGGGTTATCAGGGTTACCTCGGCGAAGCCTTTGCCATGGGCGAACGCACGCCTGTCGCGGTACTCGATGCACCGGCATCCGGTCGCATGGCGATTGCCGAAGCGCTGACCAATCTGGCGGCTGCCGATATCGGCGGTGTCGACAAGGTCAAGCTTTCGGCCAACTGGATGGCGCCTTGTGGGGTGCCGGGTGAGGATGCACGCCTGTATGCCACGGTGGAAGGCATTGCCGAACTGTGCAAGCAGATCGGCGTGTCGATTCCGGTCGGCAAGGATTCCCTGTCGATGCGTACCGCCTGGGAAGAGGGGGGCGAGAAGAAGCAGGTGGTGTCGCCCCTGTCGCTGATCATCACCGCATTTGCTGCGGTCGGCGATGTCCGCAAGACGCTGACGCCGGTACTCGACCGCGCCTGCGGTGAATCCGATCTGATCCTGATCGATCTGGGCAAAAATCGTCTGGGGGGCTCCTGCCTGGCCCAGGTGTACAACGCCACCGGCAACGACGCCCCGGACGTGGACCAGCCGGCACAGCTGAAAGCCATGTTCGACACCGTTCAGCAACTCAACCGCGATGGTCTGATCCGCGCCTATCACGATCGTTCGGATGGGGGTTTGTTCGTGGCCGCGGTCGAAATGGCCTTTGCCAGCCGTTGCGGGGTGACGCTGGATCTGGACGGCATTTGTTTCGACGCCCAGGCACTGGATGTCGATGGCGCCGAGAAGCGTCCCGACCTGATGGCCGGCCGTGATTTCGAAAACGTGGTGCGTGCGCTGTTCAACGAAGAAGTGGGGGCCCTGATTCAGGTGCGCCGTGAGGATCGTGCGCAGGTCACGGCGGCGCTGCGCAGCGCCGGTTTGCCGTATCACTTTGTTGGCCTGCTTAATCCCTGGGATGAAATTCGCGTCATCCGCAATGCCAAAAAGTTGTTGCGTGAAAAGCGCGTGGATCTGCAGCGTGCCTGGTCGGAAACCAGTTTCCAGATGCAGGCCATGCGCGACAATCCGGATTGTGCGCAGCAGGAATACGACCGTATTCTCGATGTGAATGATCCGGGCATGCAGCCCAAGGTCAGCTTCGATCTGCAAGATGATTTCACCCAGGTTTATGCCCAGATCAGCGGTCGACCGCGCGTGGCCATCCTGCGCGAGCAGGGCGTCAACAGCCATTACGAAATGGCGGCGGCCTTCGATCGTGCCGGCTTTGCTTCGGTCGACGTGCATATGAGCGACATTCTCGCGGGCCGCGTCAGCCTCAAGGACTTCAAGGGGCTGGTCGCCTGTGGTGGTTTCTCGTACGGCGACGTGCTGGGCGCGGGGCAGGGCTGGGCCAAGACCATCCTGATGCACGAGGGCTGCCGTGAAGAGTTTGCCAATTTCTTCAACCGGCCGGATACCTTTGCCTTGGGGGTCTGTAACGGCTGCCAGATGATGAGTGCGCTCAAGTCAATCATTCCCGGTGCCGAACACTGGCCGGCCTTCCGTCGGAATCAGGTGGAGCAGTTCGAAGCGCGCTTTGTCATGACCGAGGTACTCGATTCACCGTCGATTTTCTTTGCCGGCATGGAAGGTTCGCAAATTCCCATCGTCGTGTCGCATGGCGAAGGGCGCGCGGTTTTCGACAATGCAGCGGATCAGGCCCAATGTCTGTCGGCCATTCGTTACGTCGATAACACGGGGGCACCGACCGAGGTCTATCCCTACAATCCGAATGGTTCGCCCGGTGGTTTGACCGCCGTGACCACGGCCGATGGCCGTTTCACGATCATGATGCCGCACCCGGAGCGGGTTTTCCGGACGGTGCAGATGTCCTGGCATCCGGAAAGCTGGGGCGAAGATTCGCCGTGGATGCGCATGTTCCGCAATGCGCGGCGCTGGGTTGGCTAAGCGCCGGTCAAAGCACAATAAAAAAGCAGCCTCGGCTGCTTTTTTATTATCTGGTGGCTGTTGACCGCAGTCTGTTGAGCGGCGGCTCGGACTTAGGTGCCGGCAATCACACTGCGGGCTTCTTCCAGTCGGGCAATGACCCGGTGCGCCGCTTCGTTCAAATCCGGCAACAAGAGGTCGGCAGAATCACCCAGCCCGTTCTGGCTCAGGTCGACAATTTCATTCGCCAGCGCATGAAAGTGACGGTCGGCAGCGAGCAGGGCGGCCAGGATACTGTTGCCACCCTCGGCCACATCGGCGCTCAAGGCGCGTTCCAGCGTGCAACTGCGGTGCTCGGACAAGGGCATGTCGGCATAGTCACCACCGGCAAAGGCGTTGAGAAACTGGCGCCGCCACTGGTTATGCGCACGAATGGCGCTGTCGATGTCGATACGCTCCATGCGTTTCTCTCCCGGAAAAAAGTGATCCGCTGCACGCGGCTCTGATTAAGGGAGGCATTATGCCGCAGCATGCGCAAAACGCTGAGTGTGGAACTTCATCTTTCCTGAAAACGATGTCGGGTATTCAACCGGTTCAATGCGTCAGGGTGAGGGCACGACGTCGCCAGCAGGCCGGCATCTCCAGATGCGAGAGATCTTGTTGGCGCTCGGCGAAGATGGCATGGGCCAGGGCAAGGCGATGGTGTTCTTCAGCAGAAATACCCGCCAGGCGATCGAACCACTTTTGCAGTTGTTTCATGAGGAATCTCCTTGATCAAATACTGTATAAATGAACAGTTTCATGAAGATTACCCGCTTACTGTATCGATGTACAGTGGTTTTTTGTCGCGCAGGTCGCAGTAATCTGTGCCCTAAACTTGACGAAAGTCATAAGTCATCGCCATTTGGCGGATAAGATTGACGTTTTACTCCTTGGAGTCGGCACACTTGGCAGCATCGGAACATCTACACGTGGCGCAGCCCCTTGCCAGTTCTCCGCACGATGGAGACTGGTTCGCTCAATCTGCACACGGTGTACTGGAAACCTTGCCGGAAGGCATTCAGTTCTGGGATGAATCAGGGCGGCTGAACTATGCCAATCCGGCCAGTGGCCTGTTATTTGGCAACGAGGCTTTGTTGCGCCCGGGGACTCAGTGGCTGGACTGGATGGCGTATTGTCATTGCCACGGGGGATTGCA
This sequence comes from Azonexus sp., assembly GCA_023150195.1. Taxonomy (GTDB): domain Bacteria; phylum Pseudomonadota; class Gammaproteobacteria; order Burkholderiales; family Rhodocyclaceae; genus Azonexus. The sequence continues at coordinate 840 of JAKLLI010000189.1, read as the reverse complement.
TTGCTCGCCACAGGGTTTTCCGGTCGCGCGTGCCTTGCATGGCGAACCCGCCGAAGAACCCCGCCCCATCCAGATCCGGCGTCAGGATGGTTCCGTCTGCTGGGTGCGTTTTCACGCACAGCCGCGTTTTGATGGCGAATCCGGTCGTCTGGTCGGTGCCGTGAGTTCAACCATCGATATCACCGAGTTGATCGAGCAGGAGCACCAGCTGCAGCATGAGGCACATTACGACCGGCTGACCGGCCTGCCGAATCGCACCTTGTTTGCTGACCGGATCGGGCAGGCCGTATCACGCAGTCGGCGCACCGGCGAATTGCTGGCGGTGTGTCTGATGGATCTGGATGGTTTCAAGGCGGTGAATGACACCTATGGTCACGATGCCGGTGATCAACTCTTGAAAGAGGTTGCGCGCCGTTTGATGGCCACGGTTCGTAGCGACGATACCGCCGCGCGTCTTGGCGGCGATGAGTTTGCGCTTCTGCTCGGGGGCGTGGCGCACCTGGAGGCCTGCGAGCAGATGCTGAACCGCCTGTTGGCGGCGATGGCGGCGCCTTTCGTGATCGCTGGCGAAACGGTGCGGATTTCTGCCAGTATCGGGGTCACCTTGTGTCCGAATGATCCGGCCGAACCCGAGCAACTGATGCGTCATGCCGATCAAGCCATGTATCGCGCCAAGCAGGCCGGCAAGAACCGCTACGACATCTTCAACCGGACGCTGGAATCCAAGCTGCGGGCCAGCCAGGGGATTTTGCGCAAGATCGAACAGGCGCTGGCGCGTGAGCAGTTTTGCCTGCACTACCAACCGAAAGTGGATTGCCGGCTAGGGCAGGTGGTGGGTGT
>JAKLLI010000188.1 GCA_023150195.1 Azonexus sp. | reverse complement strand
TGCCTTGCTCGAACCACACCAGAATGGCCTTGCCAGCCAGGGATTCCCCGCGCCACATCGGCATCGGCAATTGCGGCGGCAGCAAGACGGGACGAATGCGGCCCGGGTCGTAACGCGCTTCGTGCAAGGGCCAGGCCTCGGCGTAACGCCCCTTGAGCAGCAAGAGCAGACTGAGATTCCAGTAGGCTTCAATTAGCGTGGCGCGCGTGCTACGGCCCATGGCCTGCAAGCGCGCCACTTCATTTTTGGCATCCGCGGTCGCTTCGGGTGCCGCCATCAAGGCCTTGATCCGTTCGCCCCAGACATTGAGTCGTTGGGGCGCGGCCTCGATGATCTGGCGGTAGGCGGCAATCGCGTCATCATGCAAGCGCAAGGCCTGCATGAGATTGCCGAAATTATTCCAGGCCTCCAGATAATCCGGACGCTGTTTCAAGGCCTCGCGCAGGGCGACTTCCGCCTCCTTGAGACGACCACGTTCCAGCATGAGCACGCCGAGATTGCTCAGGACTTCGGGCACCTGCGGCTTGTGCACCAGCGATTCGTGGTAGGCCTCTTCCGCCTCGTCAAACGCGCCACGCTGCTTGAGCAGGAGCGCCAGATTGTTGAGCGCATCGGCGTGTCCGGGGGCTATTGCGAGCACTTCACGATAGGCGCTTTCCGCCTCGCCGGTTTTTCCCTGACGGTGAAGCGCCAGTGCGGCGTCGAAACGGGTCTGAAGATCGCTTTCTGTTGTCATCGGCTTACACCACGAATTCGTGAATCAAGGCACGATAGGCGGCAATCGAATCCCGCACATCGTAACGATGGGCGACATGCTCGCGTGCGGCCTTGCGAATGGCGGCCATTCGGTCCGGGTGGGCAAACACTTCATCCACGCGATCCGCCAGCCCCTGGACCGAGAAGAAGTCCACCAGCAGGCCATTCTTGCCTTCAGTGATCACTTCGCGCACGGGTGCCGTGTCACTACCGATCAACAAACAGCCTGCTGCCATGGACTCCAGCATCGACCACGACAAGACAAACGGATAGGTCAGATACACATGGGCACTCGACACATGCAGGATGGCTTTGTAGGTCGCATAAGGCACGACCCCGAGAAAATGGGTACGGGCCGGGTCGATCTTGACCTCCTTGAGCATGCGCTCGCGCCAGGTTTCTGGCGGCGGCAGGCGTCGACCGTAGCTGACGTCATCCCCCCCGGCCAGCACCACATGCGCCTTGGGGCGCCGCCGCTGAATCTCGGCCACGGCCCGCATAAAGATGTGAAAGCCCCTGTAAGGCTCAAGGTTGCGCGAGACGTAAGTAATCACTTCATCTTCTGCGGTCAACACCCGGCCATCGGGCAATTTCAGTTCGGGCTTCGCGGGTGGCGCCAAGGTCTCGACGTCAATCCCTTCATGCAAGACGCGAATCTTGGGATGGTATTCCTGCGGAAAGACGCTCTTTTGCCAGCGCGTCGGCGAAATCCCCAGATCGCAGGCATCGATGTTGAGCAGATGCAGCGCGTTGCGCTGGCGAACGCGCATCCGGGTTTCGGTTTCACTCGACCCCAGTGGAAATTCCGGATCGAAACAGCAATCTGCCCCTTCATAGCGATAGAAAAATTCGCAGAAGTGGATCAGCGGCACCTTGGGCAGGGCGTCCTTGATGAAGATGGACTCCCCCCAAGCCGGATGCGCAAACACAATGTCCGGCTCAAAGCCGTTCTTGCGCAACAGTGCCAGCGACTCCAGCGCCCCCTTGCCATTGAACATGGCGTTATCGAGTTCCCGCATGAAGGGGTTCTCGCTTTTGCCCTGCGGGGTATCGTAGTTGTAATTGGCCATCATCACCCCGGGCAAGCCCGGCGCATGCTTCTGGCCAATGGCCGCCACGCGAAAATCGGGCAAGCCCAGCAGGTGATTGGACAACCGGCGATACTGCCCCGGATAGTTCTGGTGAATGAAGAGAACGTTCGTCATGGTCGGCGAATAGTAGCAGGCAGGCCGCAGGAAGGCATGCCTTCCTGCGCTGCGAGCTTTTGTCCCACGGCAGGCGCTAGATCAGGTTGACGTGAAGCAGTGCTTCGCCAGAGGGCTGAGTATCGTTATTAATATGCAGCTCAAGATTATCTGTCAGCCCGGTGACAGCCCCCTGATACCAGTTAGTTCCATCTGTCGACCAGTAATGACCATCGCTGATGGTCAGGCTATCCCCGGTATCGATCACCAAATTCAGCGAAGAACTGGCACTACCGACGAGTAGATCATTGATATCCGTCTTGGAGATCGCGATGGTTTCACCAGAACTGCTGTTAGACAAGATCACCTTCTCGATATTGGCGGCAAAGCTCGCCAGCGTCTGCATGTCATAGGTTGCACCGCCGGTGACGGCCAATTGCACCTCATCCGTCCCCGCGCCGCCATTGATCGTCGGCCCGGTCGTTGCCGCATCGCCAATAAAGGTATCGTTGCCACTACCGGCCACAAGGTGCTCGAAGCCCGAGAAGGTATCGGTACCGGCCGCACCGCTGGTGAGGCTGGTCAGCAGGTTGTAGGTACTGGCGCCGATACCGCTGTAATCCAGGGTATCGCCGGCACCACCCTCAGCACCACCCGACAGGTTGTCATTACCCGCACTGCCGTAAATGGTGTCATCACCGCCACCACCTGCCAAAGTATCGGCGCCGGCCAGGCCGTGCAGTTGATCGTTGCCGCTACCGCCCGTGATCTGTTCAAAACCGCTGAACCGCCCGCTGGACAAATCCACATTCAGCGCGGTGTTCCAGGCGCTGAAGTCGAGATGATCGGCACCACCAGTGCTGCCGGTAATCGATTCGATGCCGCTGAAGCTGACACCACCGGTCATCTGGCCATCGCTCAACGAATTGGCATCGAATACAGCGTGCTGACTGCTGCCCAGTCCTGCATAACTCAGCAGATCACCCGTCCCCGCGCCAATAAAGTGCTCGAAGCTGGTAAATCCGATAGCCGCACCGATCGTACCTGCATAGCTACCCGAGAAATTGACTGACAAATTGTTGATCGTGAAGCTATCGCTTGCGCCGCTGCCATTGAGGGTGTAGCCGGCAAATCCGCCCAGGTCGTAGCTCACACCCGACAAGGTCACCACCAGGCTGGACGCACTGGCCGAAACCGCTGTCAGCCCGTTGGCAAGCAGCGTTGCCCCACCGCTACCCAGCAAGGTATCGAAACCGCTGAACTGATGTGTCCCTACAGTATTACCAGCACCATCCAGAACAACATTGACTGCACTGGCATTCAGGGTGCTGTTGCTGCTCACCCCGGCAAGCGTCATGGCAAAACCGTTAACCAGTTGGGTCTGGGCCCCGGTCAGCGTCGAGTTGCCTGCACTTACGGTGGCACTAGAGAGGTTGCTGCTGCTCAAAGTGGCGCCAGCGCTGCCGGAAAGCGTTTCGAAGCCGCTGATTGAAACGCCATCCGCCGTTCTCGTTCCGCCTGCACCCATGTCCAGACTAACAGCCAGATTATTGACACTCAGCGCCTCGGTGCCAGCGCCAACCAGACTTTCAAAACCGCTGAAGGTGGTATTGCCACCCAGCGTGTAACTACCCGCCGCCAGACTGATGGCCAGATTATTCACGGTCAACGTCTGGCTGCCCGATCCAAGTCCCGTCAGATTGCGATTGGCAAAACTGCTGAAGGTCTGGCTACCCGCTGCACCTGTCACCGTGCTATTGCCGCTGGTCAGCGAAGCCGCCGACAGATTGCTTGCGCTCAGTGTGCCCGAACCCGTCACGGTCTCGAAACCACTGATCGTCATGCTGCCGTTGACCGTGCGAGCACCGCCGCCGGCCATATCGAGTGCAACTGACAGCGATCCGGCATTGAAGGACTCAATCCCAGCACCGACCAAGCTATCGAAGTTATTGAAGGTCAGGGCGCCGGAGGTACCTTGCGTGGCCGAAGCCATGGTCAGGTTCAGACCGGATACGGTCAGAATTTCCGTTGCCACATTGGCAGAGTTCAACACCAGGGATTCCATACCGGAGAACTGGGTGGCGAAGCCGCCAATAGTCACATTGCCTACAGAAACCGAACTCAAACTGGCGCTCTGAACACTGTTGACCGTCAGGCTGTCACCCGTTGCCGCATTGCCCGCAAGCGTGTCGAAACCGCTGAAAGTCACTGCAGCAGGTCCTGTAGCGGTACCGGTGCCAGCAGCATTCAGGGTGATCGTTGCGGCAGTGGAGAAATTCAGCGTATCACTGGCGCCACCGGCAGCGGACAAGTTCATCGCAAAACCGCTCACCGACTGGGTGCCACCCGCGCCGGTCAAGGTACTGGTGGTCGAACTGATCGTTGCCGCCGACAGATTGCTGGCCGCCAGTGTCGCCCCACCGCTACCGGCAATGGTTTCAAAACCACCGATCGAAACGGCATTTGCCGTGCGCGCCCCACCAGCGCCCATGTTGAGATCAACGGCCAACCCGTTGATGTTCAAGGTTTCGGTGCCAGCGCCCAGCAAGCTTTCAAAGCCGCTAAAGGTCGTATTGGCGCCCA
>JAKLLI010000187.1 GCA_023150195.1 Azonexus sp. | reverse complement strand
GGCGACGAAACTCCTTGACGAGGAAAATTTTGAATTCGGGACTGATCCACATGCCGAATTCAAAGGCGATATCCGGGTGTGCGTAGGTGCCACCATAGCGCCCGGCGGTTGCTTTGAGTCCAATCGCCTTGGTTTTTTCGACCCACTCCTTGACGCTGATCTTGTAGCTATTCAGGCCTGCCTGACTTTTAATTGTGGCGAATTCGCCATAATTAAAATCAGGGTTGAACACCGATTCCCAGATACCAAGAAACTCAACGGTGTTCCGATTGCGCAGCCAGTCTGATATAAAAAAGTCACCGTCTTTGGCACGAAGCATGTCAGTGAGGGAGATGTAGTCGGTAACTGCGTCGCTGATAACGCTGACCGGCGTGCCCTGGACCTCGATTAGTGATTTCTTGGTCTTACTCATCCCTCAAACCCCATTTTCTTCAAATGCGCATCCACCCGCGCCGCCAGGGTTTCCACTTCTTCCACCAGCCGGAACAGCGGCGTGGCGTAGCGTTCGGCGAGTTGGCGGATGCGGCTGGTGAGTGTCTGGCTGACGCGGTCGAGTTCACCCTGCACCTGGGCTGATAACGCAGCGAGCCATTTGTCTTCAACGACCAGGGCTTTGATTTCGCTTTCGGTGAGCCTGGCGTAATGGGCGGCGACTTTGGTGTCGAGGGCTTTTTGCGCATCCTTGACGGCTTTGCTGGCGGCGGCTTCCTGGTCGATGAGCTTGGCGTAGGCGGTGAGCAGTGTGCGTTCTTCCTGCGCCTCCTTGTCGTGCTTGATTGCGGTCAACCGGGCTTTGACGCTGATTTTGGTGAGCTTGCCTTTTTCCGTTCTGGCGTCGGCCAGCAGCCCATCCTCACCGCCATATTCCTCGTCCATCTCTTCCATCTGACGGCTGATGGCGTCGCGCTCGGCTTCGCATTCTTCGATGGCGACCTGCTCGGCGGCGAAATAACGCTGGATGATCAGCGCAGGCGGGATCAAATCGGTGTTGTTTTTGCCGTCGACCGTGGCATTCCAGCCGTCGCTGGCGATCATCCACACATCGTCCTGCATCGTTTCGGCCCAGTAGTCCATCAGGTGCTGATAGACGTTGTAGGGGTCGATCAGCGTGGCGATGGCGCCACCGTTACGGAAGGTGTCGAGCAGGTTTTCGGCGAGGGTTTCGATCAGCGCCTTGGGCCGGTCACCGGGCTGGATAGCGGTGAGCAGCGGGGTGTTGGCGCTTTTCCAGCTCGCGAACAGCGTGGTCACCGTCTGGTTGAAGGCGGTGAATTCCGGGTGGGCGAAGATGGCGGCCTTGATCTGGCTGGTTTCCACCCGGGGCTGGCTGTAGCCGGGGCGATCCGCCGGGGTGAATAGCGCTGCGCGCACGCCTGGGAAGACCTGCCAGTAAGGCGCGAGGCCGTCGATGTCGGCGTTGGGGATGCCGCCTTTGAGATGGGCGGCGATGTCCTGCTTGTCTTCCTGCTCCGTGCTGTCGATGTAGCGCGGCAGGTTGAGGTTGAAGTCGTTGGCTTCGATTTCAGCAAACGGCACGAGGCGTGAATAGCGGGCGTTTTCGAGCTGACGGGTGAAGGTGTCGACGATCTTGTGGATGTCCTGCGCGCGCAGGCGGTTCTTGTTGCCGTCCTTGATGTAGCCCTTGCTGGCATCGACCATAAAGATGCCGCTGCGGCCAACGGCGCCTTCCTTGTCCAGCACGATGATGCAGGCGGGGATGCCGGTGCCGTAAAACAGGTTGGCTGGCAGGCCGATGATGCCCTTGATGACCCCCTGCCGGATGAGGCGGGTGCGGATGCCGGCTTCGGCACCGCCCCGGAACAGTACGCCATGCGGCAGGATGACCGCCGCCTTGCCGGTGCTCTTGAGGCTTTTGAGCATGTGCAACAGGAAGGCGTAGTCGCCGTTCTTTTCCGGTGGTGTGCCGTATTCGAAACGACCATGGAGGTCATGGGTAGGGTCGAAGCCGGTGGTCCAGGATTTGACCGAGAACGGCGGATTGGCGACGATGAAATCGAAAGTTTTCAGGCTGCTGTCGGTGTTCTTGAAATGCGGGTGCGAGAGGGTGTTGTCCTGCCAGATTTCCGCCGTCGGGCAGTCATGCAGCACCATATTCATACGCGCCAGCGCCGAGGTGGCGTTGTCCATTTCCTGACCGTAAAGCGCCAGGTCTAGCCCGGTGCGGCCCTTGGCTTCGTCGTGCGCCTTGAGCAGCAGGGAACCGGACCCGCAGGTCGGGTCATAAATGCTCTGCCCGGCGTGGCTGGCATGGCCCAGGTCGATGACCATGGACATGACGCGGGAGACTTCCGCCGGGGTGTAGAACTGGCCCTTGCTCTTGCCGGATTCGGTGGCGAAGTGGCGCATCAGGTATTCGTAGGCATCGCCGAGCAGATCATCACCTTCGGCACGGTTGCCACCAAAATCTAGCCCTTCAAAGATCGAAACGAGCTTGGTGAGGCGATCGACCATCGCTTGAGCCTTACCAAGTTTCTCTTCATCGTTGAACCAAGCGACGTTGATCGCACCCTTGAGGCTGTCGTTGGCATCTGCCAGCTTGGCAACCACCTTGTCGAGCTTTTCCCCGATTTCCTTGTTGCCCTTGGCCGCCACCATGTCGGCGAAACTGCCGCCGGGCGGCACGTCGATCAGGGCATTGGGATCGTTAGCGTATTTATCGGAGACGTATTTGACGAACAACAGGACGAGGACGTAATCCTTGTACTGGCTGGCATCCATGCCGCCGCGCAGTTCGTCGCAGGATTTCCAGAGGGAGGAATAAAGTTCGGACTTTTTGATGGCCATGGGGATCGTTTTAGCGTTGTTATGTTGCCAAATGGCATGACGCGCAACTTTACCGGAGTGAGGATGGCAGAGGAAGGGCTCTGCGTGTGGTATGAGCGCTGACACCATAACCGTCTAGCGATTCATGGCATCACCTCGGATGTCGCTTGTGCGCCCGGCCGACGCTCAACTATTGGCCTAACCGGGCGCTCGGCCTCAATGGCAATTGGCTGTAGCGCATGAGCGCTATTTGCCTGATTTGCCTGGCCGTAATGCCGCCGTGTCTTGGCGCTGACATGCCCTAGCCCCTGACTAACCGATGCTGCATCACCACGCCTCTTCATGTCGGCACTCCATTGGTGCCGCAGGCAGTAAGCGGTAATAGGCAGTTTATGCTTCGGCCAAAGGCTGCGCGCAAGCCGTCGTACCTCGACAGTAAAGTTGGCTGGGCTTTCGATGCGAACAAGCAATTCACCTTGATCCACCAACCGAGCGCGCAAAGTCGAAAGCAAAGGATGGGCATCGTCGCCGCCATAGGTAATCACTCGGCGAGGCTGGCCTTGATCTAACTTGACCTTCGCACCCTCGATTTGGAAGCTGATTTCACTCAATCCATTGACGAGATCCTTTCCCTTGCGAACGAGCACCCCGCGCCTGAGTTCTTCCGGGCGACAGCCGGTCAGCGCAGCAACCAGCATCGCATCTGCGTACTTTCCTTTTGCAGCTCGTGCACATAGATGTTCGCGCCAATCGCCGGGAAGACCTCGCAATGCCTGCCGCTTGCTGGCACGCTTGCGCCGTACCCCAATATGGCCGCTTTGGCGCAGCATATGGAACTCACGTAATGAAACGCGCAAATGCTGCAGTTGGTCGTAGATGACCTGCACTTGCGACCAAGTTACTGGCTGAGAGGAAACCACAAAATTGGAGAGCAAGGTCCGATAGTTCTCCAGTTGCTAAACAACTTCGGCGTACAGGCAGTAGCGAAGCGCTGCGAGTCGCTTGTAAAACGTACTTGGGCGCTGCGTTGCATTCACTACTTGGACCAACCCGCCATCGGCGCCACGGGCACGACCCAACAGCGTTCGACCAAGCCGGCGATACTCATTCCGTGTCTTCCTGCTCAAGGTCGAGAATTCGTTCGCCGGAAGTATGGCTGTTATATCGCGCACGCATAGCCGAACGAGCGCGGTCATCTCGTTCGAATCGATCATTTTTTTACCCTGAGAAACATCCGCACGTGAGCAGTAGCCCGGTCACGTGCGGATGTGGCATTACTCGTTACTGACGCCAGTTACGGCAACGAGTGCCGCACGATGGAGATCAGTGATGGACATCTCCCGGCTCGATAACCAAGGTGGTCAGTTGGCGCTTATGCAAGCAACTCAATACGTCAGCAGCTGCAAGGCCAATTTTTTGATCGCCGGATTGCAGCAGCAATTTGGCGATCTCCTCCATCGTTACTGCTGCCAGGAATCGGGTACGACGTCCATCGCAGGTATGGCGAGTCAACAGGCAGAGTTTTTGGTCGATCGGCTGCACCTCGAGTCCGTGAGCCGCAGAGGAGAAGTACTTAGGCTCAGGCAAACACCGGATTTCCATGGGGTGTCAGAATTTCTGTGTGTGAGGCGTGAGTAGACTTTTCCACGGTGACGGCTGCCGAAGGTCCATATAGACCGTAGGCGGACGGCGCGGTGGGAAAGTCGGTGGTCATTTTATCCGCGTACCGCTTCAAATCGTTC
>JAKLLI010000186.1 GCA_023150195.1 Azonexus sp. | reverse complement strand
CCCTGGCCTTGCGATACAGGCCCTTGGTATCGCGCAATTCGCAGACTTCCAGCGAGGTCGCAATCCAGACTTCGAGAAACGCCTGTTCACCGACAATCTCCCTGACCATGGCGCGATCTTCACGATAGGGGGATACCAGCGCCGCGATGACCGTCACGCCGGCATCATTCAACATCCTGCAGGCTTGTGCCGCACGCCGGACGTTTTCCCGGCGATCTTCCCGGCTGAATCCAAGATTCACGCACAAGCCGGTTCGCAGCTCGTCACCGTCAACGATCACCACGGACTGGTTTTTCGCCTTGAGACTTAGCAGCAAAGCATTGGCCAGCGTCGACTTGCCGGCACCGGAAAGCCCGGTCATCCAAAGGGTTTTGCTCATCACCGGGCTCCCAAGGCAAGACGGCTGCAGGGCAAGGCCGATGAGGCAGCAGGGCCAGCTGCTCGATGAGGCGGCGAAAAAACGGGCGCCGCCTGTAAGGCCTTGAGCGCTGCCGGCATGTCCACATTGGCGATCGAACGCTCAAACAGGGTATGCGCAAACTCATACAAGGCTTCATCGTAACGGTTGAACGTACGCAGCACCGACCGCTCACTCTCGGACACCGGCATGGAATCAACGGGCGATTTGCCCACATTGCAGGCCGGGTAGCGGTGTAACGGCCAGCCCATGGCGGCGTGCAACAGCACCTGAAAGGCGTCGAAGCGCTCGGACAATCCCACCATGTCAAATTTTGCCAGATTGTGCATTGCCGTCTCGAGCATGCGATCGTCAACGCTACCGATCGGGGCATCCATGGCGCCGGCCAATCGACGGGTTTGACCGTTGTCCATCTCGACGAGATTGCAGCCCATGACCCATGACAGCAAGGTGTTTTCCCGCGCTGTACGATGCATGGGGTCTTTCTCCAGCGCCCGATAATGTCGGTAATGGGAAATCGACCGTTCGACCGGATCGCGCAGCAAGGTGATCCAGAAAGCGTCCTCCGGCATGAACCGGGCAATCGACATGTCAAAATGTCCATCGACCACTTTCAGTTTGCCCGGCTCGGCGAGCGCAGCCCGGAAACGACCCAGATTCGTTCTCGAAATCAGACGTGGCCCAAACAGGGAAAACCGAGGACGCACATAGGACATGCCCCGCATCATCAGTTTGTAGCGTTGCCCATCTTCCAGATGGTTCGCAAAAATTGAATTAAGCGTCGTACCCGCAGTTTTTGGCACATGCAAAAACACCTTGACCCTGCTGTTGACCGCACGCGTATCCATGCTCACCTCGTTTTCCAGTCCAACTCAACTATCCTGCCCAAACGCTTACGTCAGTGCGTCCTGCTTCGCCTGTTGAGGCAAGACGATCGCCAAACGACACAAGAACAGGAGCACCCCGCGCCTCTGCCAGCACTCGCCGGACGGTTGAAACGCGATGGATGAAGTATGGATTTGGGCCTGGTTAAGCTCTGTCAGCTCGAGGTAAGTCTTTGTAAATCTGTGGCAGATGCGCTGACGCACGCAACCAGGCCGGCGAGAAGGGCAAAAGGGGCGGCGTTAACGCAAAAAAGGTACTTCATCGAAGTACCTTTTTTAGACGAATTCGCATGGCGCGGATGACACGATTCGAACGTGCGACTTCCACCTTCGGAGGGTGGCACTCTATCCAACTGAGCTACATCCGCGCGGGAAGGGGCGGAGCATAGCGCGAAACCACAACCGAAAGCAATCGGCGGATGGCTGGTATTGTTGATACAAAACACTGCCCTATCCGGATTGCATCCACCATCCCGGATGACATATGCTGGAGGCGATTCTTAACCACAATCAAAATCCCGTCGCCATGAACAGCCCCCTGCCTCCGCCGACCGACGAACCCTCGCCCGATGCTCTGCAAAAAATTCTGGCCACGGTCGAAATCCCGCCCTGTCCAGCCGTGGTATCCAATGCCATGGCCGCCGCGCAAAAGGATGAACCGGACTTGGCCGAACTGGCCAAAATTATCACGGCGGATGGCGGCATGACGGCCACCATGCTTAAACTGGCCAACTCCTCACTGTACGGCAGCGCTGCCCCGGTCAGCAATCTCCGCAAAGCACTGGATCGTCTCGGGACGAGGCTAGTGGTTTGTGTGATCGTTTCATCCGCACTGCGCGCAAGCATGACAGGCATTCCCGGCGCATGGCTTGAGGCGTTTTGGCAACGGAGCACCCAACTGGCCTTTGCAGCCAGCCTGATCGCCCGCCGACAGTTTGGCGTGCCACCCGACAATGCCTACCACTACGCCCTGTTTCATGATGCCGCAATCCCGTTGATGCTCCAGCGCTTCCCGGATTACAGCGAGCTGTTAGCGCAATGTCAGCAGCAGTCAGCACTCCTGTATCACGAGGAATGCAGACGCTACCCGTGTACACACCCCGTGGTGGGAGGATTGCTGGTTAAAAACTGGGGGCTCCCCAAAGCCTTGGTACAGGCAATACGTCTGCACCACGACGAAAACGTTTATACCCTCCCCGAAACCACACTCCCGGGAGAAGGGCTCGCACTGATCGCGGTCACTCATGTTGCAGAGCATTTGCTTGCTGAACTGCACCACGAGCCTGATTGCGATGTAGGCCCCCGCCTTTTTTCGCAGGCCATGAATTACCTGGGCATGAACGAAGATGATCTCGACGAACTCAAGGCCTGCGTACAAGAAGCCTTGAACCAGTAAGTCGCTAGTCGATCAGGCGATGCACGGCCTCAAAGCGTGAGGCGAAATAGGGGTGATCGAGGCGCTCAATCCGGACCTTGCCCTTGCTCGAAGGGGCGTGAATGAAACGCCGGTCGCCGATGTAAATCCCGACATGGGAAAACGGACGATTCAGGGTGTTGAAAAACACCAGATCGCCCGGAACGATGTCGGCGGGTGCCACCACCCGGCTCTGGCGCGCAATATCGGCAGCACTGCCCTGTACCACCACCCCGGCAGACTGGCGGTAGATGTAACTGACCATGCCGCTGCAATCGAGCCCGGCTTCCGGGTTCTTGCCCCCGAAGCGATAACCGGTGTCTATCAGGCTCATCGCATACAGAACGACCTCCCCGCCTCGGGCGCTCCCCTGACGCGAGGCTTGCGCTATAGTTTCCGTCTTGCTGCCGGATGGCGGTGCGCTACCGCAGGCCGCCAACAGGCCTGCCGACAAGCAGGCAGCTAACAGGTGAAATTTCTGCATCAAACACTCACTTCGACTTGGCTGGCAACAACTTAACGTTTTCACAGGATTATTCAAGCGCATGAAATTGAAAAACAGCGAACTGTTGCGGTCGACCAATCTGCTCGGCGGAAAATGGATTCCGGCCAATAACGGACAAACACTGAGCGTCTTTAATCCCGCCACCGGCTCCTTGCTGGGCGAAGTCCCCGCCTGCGGCACTGCAGAAACCCGTGAGGCCATCGCCGCGGCCGATGCCGCCTGGCCGGCGTGGAAGGCACTCACCGCCCGTCGTCGCGCCCAACTGCTGCAAGCCTGGCAAAGCCTGATCCTGAACAACGCAGACGACCTGGCCCAATTGATCACCGCCGAATGCGGCAAGCCGCTGCCGGAAGCCAAGGGCGAGGTGATCTATGGTGCCTCGTTTGTCGAATGGTTTGCCGAAGAAGGCAAGCGGACTTACGGCGAGAGCATTCCCAGCCCGGCCAGCAATACCCGCCTGCTGGTGATCAAGCAACCGATCGGTGTCTGCGCTGCCATCACCCCGTGGAATTTCCCGCTGGCGATGATTACCCGCAAAGTGGCGCCGGCACTGGCGGCCGGCTGTCCGGTGGTCGTCAAGCCGGCGGAATCGACGCCGCTGACCGCACTGGCGTTGGCCGTACTGGCGGAACAAGCCGGGTTCCCGGCGGGCGTCTTCAACGTCATTACCGGCAACCCGGCGGCGATTGGCGAGGAACTTTGCGCCAATCCCATCGTGCGCAAGCTCTCCTTCACCGGCTCGACAGCGGTCGGCCGCAAACTGATGGCGCAATGCGCGCCCACGGTGAAAAAACTCTCGCTGGAATTGGGAGGCAATGCGCCGTTCATCGTCTTTGATGACGCCGATGTCGAGGCTGCGGTCAACGGCGCCATGGCGGCAAAATATCGGAACGCCGGACAAACCTGTGTCTGCGCCAATCGCTTTCTGGTTCAAGCGGGGATTTACGATGCCTTTGTTGCACGATTGGCCGAAAAGACCGCGGCGCTCACCGTGGGAAATGGCACCGAGCAGGGCGTCACCCAAGGGCCATTGATCAACGGAGCCGGGGTCGACAAAGTGGAAGCCCATATTCAGGATGCGCTCGCCAAAGGTGCCAAGCTGCTGTGTGGCGGCAAGCGCCACGCACTGGGCGGCAACTTCTTCGAACCCACCGTCCTCGCCAACGTCACGCCCGACATGCGGGTTGCGCGTGAGGAAACCTTCGGTCCACTGGCCCCGGTCTTCCGTTTTACCGAAGAAACCGAGGCCATCGCCCAGGCCAATGACACCGAATTCGGGCTGGCAGCTTATTTCTTCACCCGCGATATCGGCCGCGCCTG
>JAKLLI010000185.1 GCA_023150195.1 Azonexus sp. | reverse complement strand
GTGCGCGCGGCCACCTGGGCTTCGAGCTGTTCCTGATGGCTGCGCAGGGCATCTTCGGCGCGATGGCGTTCGGTGACGTCCTGCAGGGTTTCGATGGCGCCGATGATGTGTCCCTCGGCATCGCGGATCGGGGCAGCGGTAAAAAACAGCCAGCGCCCTTCCTCGCCAAGATGAGGAAAGAAACGTTCTGCCTCAAAGGCGTCGGCAATCGCATTCGAACGACGGAAGATGTTGTGATAATAGGTGTCGAAGTGGGCTTCCATGGCGCCATCGACAATCAGGTCGGCCAGAATCGGCCGCACTTCCGGATAAAACGCACGCCACTGTTCGCGCGTCCCGATCATGTCGTCGGCCTGCAGGCCGCTGATGGTGGCGCAGGCCTTGTTCCAGTGGGTGATGCGATGCTCGGCGTCGATGACCAGCGTCGGCACCGGGTCACCATCGATGATTTGCGACAGAAAAAACTGCAGGTGACGACGGGCTTCGTTGGCGCGTTTGTGTTCGGATTCGAGCAGGCGTTTCTGCGTGCTTTCCAGCGCTTGTATCGCATCGCGCAAGGCCTGATGTTCGGCGCGCAACTGCCGGTTGCTTTCACTCAGGGCCTCGGTGCGTGCCTGTACCTGAGACTCCAGCCGTTGATTGGCCTGGTCGAGCGCGTCATTGCGTTCGGCGATGATGCGGTAGAGCGAACTCATCGCGTCAAGCATGCTCGCCGTCGGGACTTCGTTGGCCGGCGGTCTTTGCTCGAAATACGCGTGGCGTGGATCATGACCCTGCTGGATCAGGCGGATCTGGCGGGCGGCCGACTGGTCCATGCCGAGAATGTGGTGGGTCGCCCAGCGGGTGAGGAAATTGATCAGATGACGGAAATCGCCGCCGGCTGCCATGGCTTCCCGGGTCCGGCTCAGTTGCTCGATGAAGCTGGTGTGGGCGGCGATGTGCTTGTTGAGGAACTCGTCGGCGCAGCGTCCGGCGCGCATCCAGGCTTCCTCGTGCGCGAAGTGGCTACGGCTCAGTTCGATCAGCTGGTCCATCAGGGCATTGCTGACCGTCGCCGGTGCCGCCTGTTGCTCGGCATCGACCAGTGCGTTGATGACGTCGACGAGCGCACGATGTTCATCGTCGATGGCCGGCTCGCCGGTCAGAAAGTCCGGGTTCAGGGTCAGGGCATCCATGGGTGGCTCCGTCGGGGGCGGCAATTATTCGGGATCAACCAGCACGGAGCCATCGGCCCCCCATTTCACTTGAGTGATGCCGGGTTCCAGCCGCTCCAGGCGTTCGGCTTCAATTTGCTGGGCCGTCTTGTCGCCCATTTCGATCCGGATCAGATCGGCGAGTTGACGGTTCTCGAGCAGCAGTTCGCGATGGGCCAGCGCCTGGGCGATGGCGGACAGCAGTTCGTAATCGTTCCACGGCTTGCCGATGAAACGTTCGATGCCGACCTCGTTGACCGCGCGCACCAGCGCATTCAGATCGGCATAGCCGGAGAGGATGAGGCGGGCCGCATCCGGCTGCAGGGCTTTGGCCGCCTTCAGAAACTCGATGCCATCCATTTCCGGCATGCGGTAATCGCTGATGAACAGTTCGAACTCTTCCGTACGGGCGATCTCCAGTGCTGCGACCGGCGAACTGCAGGTGACGGCCTCGATGGTAAAGACCCGTTTGCCGTAGGCGCAGGGGGCAGCCCGCAAGAGGCGCTTGAGGGCGTTGAGGATGGATGTTTCGTCGTCGACGATCAGGATGCGGCTCATTTTTCCTCCTGGCGGATGTAGACCGTAAGATGCTGTTGCTCGACCTCTTCCATGCGCACCAGCTGGCCGATGATCTCGGCATTCAGGGTGCTGCCGGCGGCGAGGAGCAGGTAACCATCACGGTGATTGAGGTCGCGGCTCAGTTGCATGCCCGGTTTGAGATGCATGCTGCGCAGCGGCAGTTCGATGAAGCCCTTGTGTCGGGATTCGGAAATCAGTTGAACAAAGGCGTCGACCACGGTCGGGTCGTAGCGTTTGCCCCGGTTTTCGACGATGTAGCTGAGCGCTTCCGTCGCCTTCAGGGGACGCTGGACCAGCGTGCCCAGTTGCAGCGAATCGTAATCGTTGGCCACGGCCAGAATGCGGCTGCCTTGCGGGATGGCAATGCCGCTCAGGCGGTCCGGATAGCCCGTACCGTCGAAACACTCGTGGTGATGCTTGATCAGATGGGCGCTGTCGCGGAAGCGTTCGATGCCGATCAGGATGTTGTGCCCGATTTGCGGATGCTTCTGTAACAGCGGGCGCTGTTCAGCATCCAGCAGGTTGTACGGTTTGCCCAGCAAGTTGTCGGGCAGGCCGATTTTCCCCATGTCGTGCAGCAGCCCGGCCAGCATCACGTTTTGCGTGTCGGCCTCGCTCATGCCCAGTCGCTTGGCCAGATTACGCGCCAGATCGGCCACGCGCCGCCCGTGACCGGCCAATTGCTTGCCCAGCGGGCCGCTGCGCAGTTCGATCAGGCTGGACACCATCTGCACGGTGGCGAGAAAGGACTTTTTCAGTTCGCCATGCGATTGTTCGACAAAGGCCAGCGCCTGACTCAGTTCGGCGGTACGTTCCGCCACCTTCTGTTCCAGGCCGGCGTTGAGCGCCTTCAGTTCCTCGTTCTGTGCGGCGGTCAACGCGCTCAGACGGCGATTTTCCGCTTCCAGCCGCAGGCGCTCCAGGGCATCGCGCACCACCCCGAGCATTTCCTCGTCGTCCCAGGGTTTGGCGATATAGCGATAGATTTCACCCTGATTGATGGCGGCAATGGTCGAGCTGATGTCGGCGTAGCCGGTGAGCAGGATGCGCATGATGCCGGGCCAGCGGGTGCGTACCTGGCGCAAAAAGGTGGCGCCATCCATTTCCGGCATGCGCATGTCTGAAATGACCAGATCGACCGCATTGGACTCCAGGAGTGCAAGGCCTGCCGCGCCGCTTTCCGCAGTCAGAATCTGGTAGCCCGAAGGGCGGAACAGGCGGCGCAGTGCCGAGAGGATGGAAGGCTCATCGTCCACCAGCAACAGGGTCATGGCGGCGCTGTCGTTCATGGGGCCTCCGCGGCCGGGCTGGCCGGAGGATGGACGGGCAGGGTGATGCGGAAGGTGCTGCCCACGCCCGGGGCGCTGTCCACCTCGATATTGCCGTGGTGACGGCGGATGATGTTGTAAGACACCGACAGCCCAAGGCCGGTCCCTTGCCCGACCGGTTTGGTGGTGAAGAAGGGCTCGAAAATGCGGGTGATCCGGTCGGCAGGGATGCCGCTGCCCGTGTCGCTGATCTCGATGCAGACCTGATCGTCGGGCAGGGGGCGGGTCCGGATCGTGATCGTGCCTTTTTGCTCGATGGCATGGCCGGCATTGACCAGCAGATTCATGAACACCTGATTGAGCTGGGAAATCAGGCAGTACACCGGCGGAATGTCGCCATAGTCGCGCACCACCTGGCATTTGTATTTGAGTTCGTTCCAGACAATGTTGAGCGTGGAATCCAGGCCTTGATGCAGGTCGGCCGACTGCCATTCCTGTTCGCCGACGCGGGAGAAGGTTTTCAGATCCTGAACAATCTTGCGCACCCGGCCCAGTCCGTCCCTGGATTCGTCGAGCAGTTTGACGATGTCGTCACGCACGAAATCGAAGTCGCGCTCCTCGCGCAGCTTTTGCAGGCCAATGGGCAGTTGACCGTCGGTTTTGCGGGCTTCGCTGTCGTAGGCATCAATGATCGCCATGATGTCGTGCAGATAGCCTTCCAGCGTGCCCAGGTTGGAATGGACGAAACCGATGGGATTGTTCAGTTCATGCGCAATGCCGGCAGCCAGCTGGCCGATCGAGGCCATTTTTTCCGATTGCAGCAACTGGTTATTGGCTTCTTCCAGGCGCTTGATCAGTTTTTCCTGGCGCGCCAGGGTTTCAGCCAATTCCGGCGAGGGGGAGATG
Source organism: Azonexus sp. (assembly GCA_023150195.1). GTDB lineage: Bacteria > Pseudomonadota > Gammaproteobacteria > Burkholderiales > Rhodocyclaceae > Azonexus. The sequence goes on along the minus strand of JAKLLI010000185.1, from coordinate 595 downwards.
GGCGTATCCATTTACCGTCCAGTCATGTCGGCAGCCGCCGCGTGTTTGTCCTGCGCGAGACGGAAGGCTTGACGGATTTCGTCGCGTAGCAGGTCATCGTCCCAGGGCTTGGTCAGGAATTTGGAAATGGCACCGCGGTTGATCGCGCCGGTGACCGAGTCCAGGTCGGTGTAGCCGGTGAGCACGAGGCGCACGGTGTCGGGGTAGAGCTGGCGCACGCGAGAGAGAAATTCAGTGCCCGACATGTCGGGCATGCGCTGGTCGGAAAGGATGACCTGTACCGGATTCTTGGCCAGCAGATCGAAGGCATCAATTGGCGAAGTGGCGGTGAGGATACGGAAGCCTTCACGGCGTAGCAGGCGTGTCAGGGAATTGAGGATGTTGGGTTCGTCATCGACAATCAGCAGGCAGCGTTCGCCCGTGGCATCGCTTTCGGCCACGGGCAGGTGGCGGCGCGCAATCAGCAGCTGTTCGAATTCAGTCGGCGGCAGCGGTTTGCTGAACAGATAGCCCTGGATCGCATCGCAACGACGACCGCGCAGGAAGGTGGCCTGCGCCTCGGTTTCGACACCTTCGGCAAGGACAGCGAGATTGA
>JAKLLI010000184.1 GCA_023150195.1 Azonexus sp. | reverse complement strand
CACATCGCTGTATTGAAGGTAGGTGGCAACGCGGCTGACCGCATCCCACTCAAACTGCCACTGTCCAGTCACCCCTGCCATCGCGCGGTAAGCCCGATCGTCGACATTGAGCCCCGCATAATGCCCAAGTAGCGAAAATACATGCCGCCCGCGGGCCAACTCCAAACCGGCACGCGCTTCGTAGGTCGCGAAGTCGAACTGATTCTCCTGGCGATGAATCCGCAGGCGACCCGCCCCTTCGCCCAACAAGGTCAAACCTTCGGTCAGCGGCAGGCGGCCCTTGACACCGGCTGCGAGCCCGGCAAAGGCATCGTCGCTGGCGCGCTGCGCCGCCGTCAGCACAACCGGTACCCCGATCATGTCCACACTGTCGCGCTGAGGCCCGGCATTCGCGTTGGTATCGTAGCCGATACGCAACTCGCCAAACCCGGTCAGGCTGGGACGCGCATTGCGCCCGGATTGGCTGGCACGCAGCAAATAATCATCTATCAGCGGATCGACGTTTTGCCCATCCTGCTTACGCACAGCCTCAAAGGCCTGCGTTGCCGCTGCGTAATCGCCGCTGGCAAAGAACGCACGGGCCAGCTCATAGCGCGCCTGGCGATGCCCGGGATTCCCCTGCAACACCCGCTCCAGTGCAAAAATAGCCCGCGTATTCTGTCCCGTACCGAGTGCAGCCTGCCCGAGCAGCAAATCAAACGCCGTGTCGCCCGCCCTTTCGAGTTCTGCCGGTGCCAGCAGGGCGTAAGCCTGAGCATTTTTTCCCTGCGCCAGCAATTCTTTGGCTTCACCCAGGATATCTGCTGCGATAACTGCGGTAGATATCGACAAAGCCCCGAGCAGCACGCCCACCTTCCGAAAACGTAAAGAAACCATGATTCCCCCTCTTACCAGACCCGACAGGATGCGCCCCATCCCCGAGACACCGCGATGCAAACAGCATACACAAAGCGAGGGCGCGTGACGAGATGCCTGAATTCCCCAGCGAAAAACCCTGTTCAACACGACCGTCAGCGCACGCAATCCACGTAATACCGCCCATCGCTCCCTTTGACCAGACCGTGCACATCCGTTTCAAAGCCGGGGAAAGCGGCATTGAATTCGCGGGCAAATTTGAGATAGCTACAAATCGTTTTGTTAAAGCGCTCACCCGGAATCAGGAGCGGGATCCCCGGGGGATACGGCGTCAGCAACACGGCGGTCACCCGGCCTTCCAGTTCGTCGACCGGCACGCGCTCGATTTCCCGGTGCGCCATTTTGGCAAAGGCGTCGGCAGGACGCATGGCCGGCACCATGTCCGAGAGGTACATCTCCGTCGTCAGGCGAGCCACATCGTTCTGCTTGTAGACGTTGTGAATTTGCGTGCACAAATCGCGTAGACCGACGCGCTCATAGCGCGGGTTCTTTTGCACGAATTCCGGCAAGACCTTCCACAAGGGCTGGTTCTTGTCGTAATCGTCCTTGAATTGCTGCAACGCGGTCACCAGCGTATTCCAGCGGCCCTTGGTGATGCCGATGGTAAACATGATGAAGAAGCTGTACAGGCCGCACTTTTCGACGATGACGCCATGTTCGGCCAGATACTTGGTAACAATCGCCGCCGGGATCCCGAACTCGTCGGCAAAATCGCCGTCCACGTCCAGTCCCGGCGTGATGATGGTGGCCTTGATCGGATCGAGCATGTTGAAGCCATCCGCCAAATGGCTGAAGCCATGCCAACGTTCGCCCGGCTTGAGCATCCAGGCGTCGCGTTCCTCGATCCCTTCTTCGGAAAGATCATTTGGCCCCCAGACCTTGAACCACCAGTCAGCGCCCCACTCCTGATCCACCTTGCGCATGGCACGACGGAAATTCAGGGCTTCGGCAATCGACTCTTCAACCAGCGCGGTCCCCCCGGGCGCTTCCATCATCGCGGCCGCCACATCGCAGGAGGCGATAATCGCATACTGGGGCGAGGTCGAGGTGTGCATCAAATAGGCTTCGTTGAAGATGTCCCGATCCAGCTTCTGGTGTTCGGCGTCCTGCACGAGAATTTGCGAGGCCTGGCTCAAACCCGCCAACAGCTTGTGCGTGGACTGCGTGGAAAACACCATCGATTCCTTGCAGCGCGGGCGGTCCGCGCCAATGGCGTGGTAGTCGCCATAGAAATCGTGGAACGCGGCATGCGGTAGCCAGGCTTCGTCGAAATGCAGGGTATCGATCTTGCCATCCAGCTCCTGCTTGATGTCCTCGACGTTATAAAGAATGCCGTCGTAGGTGGACTGGGTGATCGTCAGCACCCGTGGTTTGGCTTGCTTGTCGAGGATGAAGGGATTCGCGGCAATCTTCTTCTGGATGCTTTCCCAGGAAAACTCGCTCTTCGGAATCGGCCCGATGATGCCGAAATTGTTGCGCGTCGGCATCAGGAAGACCGGAATCGCCCCGGTCATCATGATCGCGTGCAGGATGGACTTGTGACAGTTGCGGTCCACCACCACAATATCGCCCGGCGCCACCGTGGAGTGCCAGACGATCTTGTTCGAGGTTGACGTCCCGTTGGTCACGAAATACAGGTGATCCGAATTGAAGATACGGGCTGCATTACGCTCGGACGCCGCCACCGGGCCAGTGTGATCCAGCAACTGGCCGAGTTCTTCAACGGCATTGCACACGTCGAAAAAACTGATGGAACATTTGCCCGACCGGCGACTTCAGGAAAGCCACGCCGCCGGAATGCCCGGGACAATGCCAGGAGTAGGAGCCATCGGCAGCGTAGTGGGTCAGCGCCCGGAAAAACGGCGGCGGCAAGGAATCAAGATAGGCATTGGCCTCGCGCTTGATATTGCGGGCGATGAATTCCGGCGTGTCTTCGTGCATGTGGATGAAGCCATGCAGCTCGCGCAGGATGTCGTTGGGAATGTGGCGCGAGGTCCGCGTTTCCCCGTGCAGGAAGATGGGAATTTCGGCGTTCTTGTGACGGATTTCGCCAACGAAGGCACGCAGCTCCGCCAGCGTTTCCTCCGGCTCCATCGCCAGTTCCTCATCATCGATCGACAGGATGAAGGCAGAAGCCCGCGACTGCTGCTGGGCAAACGAGGTCAGATCGCCGTAACTGGTGACCCCCAGCACTTCCAGCCCTTCCTTTTCGATGGCGTCAGCCAGCGCACGAATACCGAGACCGGACGCATTTTCGGAGCGGAAATCTTCGTCGATGATGATGATGGGAAAATGAAAGCGCATGGTGAATCCTTGAAAAGCTGCGACCCGCCGCAGCGGGTCACAGGATAAGACAGTTCGATGACAGCTTGAGGTAAAAAGCGCGTCAAATCTTGGGCAAAGTGACACCTTCCTGGCCCTGATACTTGCCCCCACGATCCTTGTACGAGGTTTCGCAAACCTCGTCGGATTCGAAGAAGAGCACCTGAGCGCAGCCTTCGCCCGCATAAATCTTGGCGGGCAGCGGGGTGGTATTGGAAAACTCCAGCGTCACGTGACCTTCCCATTCCGGCTCGAACGGGGTCACATTGACGATGATGCCGCAGCGTGCATAGGTGGATTTCCCCAGACACACGGTCAGCACGGAGCGCGGGATGCGGAAATATTCCATCGTCCGGGCCAGCGCGAAGGAGTTCGGCGGAATGATGCAGACATCCGACTCCACCTCGACAAACGACTTCGGATCAAAGGCTTTCGGGTCGACCACCGTTGAGTTGATGTTGGTGAAGACCTTGAATTCGCGGGCGCAACGAATATCGTAGCCGTAGCTGGAGGTGCCGTAGGACACGATCTTCTGGCCGTTGACCTCGCGTACCAGATCCGGAGAGAACGGCTCGATCATGCCGTGCTCGGCTGCCATGCGACGAATCCACTTGTCTGATTTGATGGACATTTTTCCCTGCTGCGGTCGACAAAAATAAAGGCGGGATTTTACCCGCCTTTGATCAGGGTTTTGGCAAAAAACTTAGGTGTTTTGCACCACGATGTTGGGGAATTTCGAGCTCATGTCCTTGGCCTTTTCCGCGATTCGGATCGCCACCCGGCGGGCAATGGCGCGGTAGATTTCCGCCGTCCGCGAATCCGGCGCCCCAACCACCGTGGGCTTTCCGCCATCCGCCATCTCGCGAATGCTCATTTCCAGCGGCAGGCTGCCCAGGAATTCGACGCCATAGTCCTGGCACATCTGCGCGCCGCCGCCTTCGCCGAAAATGTGCTCTTCGTGACCGCACTGCGAACAAATGTGGATACTCATGTTCTCCACGATGCCGAGAATGGGAATATTCACTTTCTCGAACATCTTCAGACCCTTGCGCGCATCGATCAGTGCAATGTCCTGCGGCGTGGTGACAATCACCGCCCCGGTCACCGGCACCTTCTGGGCCAGCGACAACTGGATATCGCCCGTCCCCGGCGGCATGTCGACAATCAGATAGTCAATGTCGCGCCAATTGGTCTGACCAAGCAGTTGATCAAGGGCCTGCGCGACCATGGGACCACGCCAGACCATGGGCGTTTCGACATCGACCATGAAGCCGATGGACATGGCCTGCAGACCATAGGCCGTCAACGGCTCCATGCTTTGCCCATCCAACGATTCCGGCTGCCGACCGGCGAGGCCCAGCATCTGCGGCTGCGACGGCCCATAAATATCGGCATCGAGAATACCGACATTGGCACCTTCCTGCGCCAGTGCCAGCGCAAGATTCACGGCCGTCGTGCTCTTGCCTACCCCGCCTTTGCCAGAGGCCACAGCAATGATGTTCTTGACGCCCGGCAGTAGCTTCACGCCCATCTGCACCGCATGGGCCACCACCTTGCTCGTCACATTCGCGGAGACATTGCCGACGCCACTCACCGCTTTCACTGCGGCGATCACTTGCTTGCGAATGGCCTCGTGCTGGGTCTTGGCGGGATAGCCCAGTTCCACATCAAAGGCCACATCGCTGCCATCGATGCGGAGATTCTTGATCGCTTTTGCGGCAATGAAATTCTTGCCCGTGTTGGGGTCGACCGCAGCCTCAAGGGCGGTCTTGATCTGCTGTTCGCTCAGGCTCATAAAGGCTCCGGATGAAAGACGGGAATACCCGACAAATTCTGTAGAGTATAAGCCAAAGCGGCTGCCCTTGGCGGCTGTCGCGGTAGAATCGCGCTTTTGCTTTTTCGGTCCGAGCCCATGTCGCGCAAAATTCTCGTCACCTCCGCCTTGCCCTATGCCAACGGCGCCATTCACCTCGGTCATCTGGTGGAATACATCCAGACCGACATCTGGGTTCGCTTTCAGAAAATGTCGGGCAATGATTGCTGGTATGTCTGCGCCGATGATACGCACGGCACCCCGATCATGCTGCGCGCCGAAAAGGAAGGCATCTCGCCGGAACAGCTGATCGCCCGCGTGCACGGCGAACACGCCCGCGACTTTGCCGGCTTTCACGTTGGTTTCGACAATTACTACAGCACCCATTCGCCGGAAACCCAGGCGTGCGCCAACGACATTTACGGCAAATTGAAGGCCGCCGGACTGATTGACGTGCGCACCATCGAGCAGTACTACGACCCGGTCAAACAGATGTTCCTGCCGGATCGCTTCATCAAGGGCGAATGTCCGAAGTGCCACGCCAAGGACCAGTACGGTGACAACTGCGAAGCCTGCGGTGCCGCCTATGCGCCCACCGATCTGATTGAGCCGTTTTCTGCGGTCTCGGGCGCCAAGCCGGAATTGCGCAATTCGGAACATTATTTCTTCAAGCTCTCCGACCCGCGCTGTGAAGCCTTTCTGCGCGAATACACCGCCAGCGGCGTGCTGCAAACCGAAGCCGCCAACAAGATGCAGGAATGGCTGGGGGCACCGGGCGACAACAAACTCACCGACTGGGACATTTCCCGCGATGCGCCGTATTTCGGTTTCGAAATCCCGGATGCGCCGGGCAAATATTTCTACGTCTGGCTGGACGCGCCGATCGGCTACATGGGTTCCTTCCGTAACCTGTGCGCGCAAAAGGGACTGGATTTCGACGAATACTTCAAGGCCGATGCCACCACCGAGCTCTACCACTTCATCGGCAAGGACATCCTCTACTTCCATGCCCTGTTCTGGCCGGCCGAACTCCAGCACGCGGGCTACCGCACGCCGACCAAAATTTTTGCGCACGGCTTCCTGACGGTCGACGGCGCCAAAATGTCGAAATCCCGCGGTACCTTCATCACCGCCGAGAGCTTCCTGGCCACCGGCCTGAATCCGGAATGGCTGCGCTATTACTTTGCCGCCAAGCTTTCCGCGACAATGGAAGACATCGATCTGTCGTTCGATGATTTCACCGCGCGCGTCAATAGCGATCTGGTCGGCAAATACGTCAATATCGCCAGCCGCTCCGCCGGCTTCATCGCCAAGCGTTTCAACGGTCAACTGGCGCCAGCCGATCAAAACCTGCCGGCGATCCGCGCGATTGTCGACGCCGCGCCGCGCATCGCGGAACTCTACGAAGCCCGCGAATTCGGCAAGGCCGTGCGTGAAATCATGGCGCTGACCGATGGCGCCAATCAGTACGTCGATAGCGTCAAGCCCTGGGAACTGGCGAAGCAGGAAGGCAAGGAAGCGGAACTGCATGCGGCCTGCAGCAATGCGCTCAACCTGTTCCGCCTGCTGACCGTCCTGCTCAAGCCCATCCTGCCGGCCATGGCGGAAAAAATTGAAGCCTTCATGAACATCGCGCCATTGACCTGGGCGGACAGCGGCAGCCTGCTCGCCGCAGGGCATGTCATTAACACCTATAGCCATCTGATGACCCGCGTCGATCCCAAGCAGATCGAAAAGCTCATCGACGCCAACAAGCAGTCGCTGGCCCCGGCCGCCGAGGCTGCACCGGTCGACACGACGAAAGCCACAAAACCGGCCAAGGTCGCCGACAAACCGGCCCCCGCCCCCAGCGCCGAAGGCCTGTGCAGCATCGACGACTTCATGAAGGTGGATTTGCGGATTGCGCGTATCGCCAACGCCGAAGCGGTTGAGGGGGCGGACAAGCTGGTCCGGCTGACCCTGGATATTGGTGAAGCGACCACGCGCAATGTGTTCGCCGGCATCAAATCCGCCTACGACCCGGCCCAGCTGATCGGCCGGCTGACGGTGATGGTGGCCAACCTGGCGCCGCGCAAGATGAAGTTCGGCCTCTCCGAAGGCATGGTGCTCGCCGCCTCCGACAGCGATGGCAACACGCCCGGCCTCTACATTCTCTCGCCGGATAGCG
>JAKLLI010000183.1 GCA_023150195.1 Azonexus sp. | reverse complement strand
CTGGCGGCGTGCCGCTGTTCTCCTGTGATCTGCTCTCTGGCTTCATTCGTTTCTACGGTAGCGCCTCGCAGAACATGCTTGGCAAGTATCTGGAAAACAACATGAAGACCTTTGTCGATTTCCAGCAGAAATTGCAGGAGCAATCGCGCACCATGTACGGCGGTGATACGGCATCGGTGCAGGCTGATTTCTGGAACCAGTTCCTGAATCTGCAACAACCTGCCATGCAGAGCATGATGACGGCCTACATGGATCAATCGAAAAAGATGTTCCAATCGATGCAGGATCAGTTGCAATCGCAGACGCGCGGCATGTTCACCGGGTTCCAGTTCAACCCGAGCGACAAGAACGACAAATAATCAGGCGATTGCCTTGTCCAGCGACTTGATCCAGTCGCGCTGGGCTTCCTGACGACGTTTGTCGGTCAGGCGTTCAATGATTCGTTCGCGCACTGATTCAAACGGCAGCAGGCCGCAGTCGAAAATCTCGTCGCAGCGCAGAATGTGCAAACCCATGGGCGAGGCCAGGACCTCGCTGATTTCGCCTTCCATTAACGCAAAGGCTGCCGGTTCCAGTTCCGGAAAAAGCTGATTGCGCTTTACGACGCCGAGCATGCCGCCTTCCATCGCGGTGGGGCATTGCGAGTGACGCAGGGCAGCGGTTGCGAATTTTTCATCACTATTCACGGTCGACCGCAGGCCTTCCAGCGTTTTTCTGGCGCCGGCTTCTTCCTTGGGGTTGCCGAAGGTGATGAGGATGTGTCGCAGCCGACGTGCTTCAGGTCGATCGAAGGCGTCCGGATGCAGACGATAGTAAATTTCGGCATCGACCGCACTGACCTCGGGGAGGTGTGCGGCGACCTTGTCGAGCACGGCTTCCACCCGCAGATCGCGGGCAATCGCAGATTCGAGGTCGGTGAGTTGCATGCCGATGTGGTGCAGCGCGTCCTTGAAACTGCTTTCATCGGCATAGCGTGCACGAATTTCGCTGATTCGCGTGGCCAGCGTTGGGGCGGGAATAGCCACACTGGCAGCCAGCGGCGTGGCGAGAATGCGCTGTTCAATGCGGTGCTGGCGTTGGGCAATGTCGCCCACCCGGCCACGCTCGGCATCATTCAGCCCATCCGGGGCTTTTTGAAACATCTCCCAGGAAAGCTTGAGTTCAAGATACCCGTGCATCATGGTCGGACTCCGCCGATAGGGCTGGTTCAAGGATGGTTTCCGGAATTTGCAGGACGCGACCCGGCAGGCTGTCAAAGTGAATGTGATAGGCAACGCCGCCGGGGGCATCGCGGATTACCTTGATGACCTCGCCAATCGCGCCAAGCGCCACTAGCACTTCGCCGCCCACGGCCAGTTGGCGGCTGGCACGCACCTTTTCGCGGAATTCAAAACGCGAGGGCGTCCAGGCCTCTTCTGCGCCAATCAGTTCCTCTTCCCGGCAGCCGACGATTTTGCCTTCGTCCAGGAAGTTGCCCGAATAAATGATCTGGTCCTGAAGAAAGGTCCCGACATCGACCACGTAGCCGACACTGCCCCGACGCACCAAGGGCGCCCCCGGATCGAGACCGGGATAGGTGCCGTCGTTGCGCACATTGCGGGTGAGGCGCACGGCCTCGCCGTACTCCCATTTGGCGTTCATCATTCGCGGAACACCTTGTCGAGCGAGACGAAGGAGGTCGAGCCGCCACCCGGCTTATCGACGTGCTGGAAGACGGCAAACACCTTCTCGGTCAACGAGTCCGAAACGACAAAATCCTGGTACGCCCGTTCCAGCCACAGACGATAGATGCCGCGCTGCAGGGATTCATCCTCGGGCAGGTTGGGCGCCTGTTTGGCCAGATAGTCGTGGAAGCGCTGCAGGATGTGCAGGCGATTCACATGCACCACCGAGGCTTCGTAGGGCACTTCGAAGTAATCGAGAAAATCTTCGGCGGAAACCAGATCTTCCATGGCTTCGGCAAGGGTCAGCGTATCTTCCATGATGCCTCCTCAGGCTGCGACTAGCGTGAAATCGTTGGCGGCTGCGGTCGACGTCTCAGGAGCCTGAAATTCGTCCACCACTTCCAGTAATTTGCCCGCACCCAACTGGTCGCGACTGTCCAGCGACGCCAGTTTGAGCAGGCGCAAGCGCGACTCGGGAATTCGGCCCAGACGTAGCAGCACGACGCTGGCGGCCTTGAGTGCGAGCAGGTAAAAGCGCAGCAGGCCGATGGAACTGCTCGCCGCCGAGCCCAACTGCTGTTCGTCGAGCTGTTCCCAGTTTCTCGGCAGGCCGAGGTGACGGCCCGAGAGCTGCATCGAACGTTCCGCCACATGCAAGGCGTCGTCCAGCCGGTGCTGATAAAAGTAATAGCGATAGAGGCCAACCAGCACGCTCAGGTTTTCCGGCGCCAGCAGGTGGGCCCGCAGCAACGAGATTTCGGCATCAGGCTCGCCATACTCCCGGGCAGCACGCGCAATCAGCGCTTCGGCCTCCGCCGGCAGCGGATTCTCGAAATAGAGCTTGCAGTCGGAAAAGTCGAGCAGATCCATGTCAGTGCACCGCCTCGTGCATGGCCTCGTTTTCGCAACACAGATCGCCAGCCGAACAGGTGCGGCAATCGCCGCTGTGGTCGGGGGGGGGCGGTTCGTTGCGGACTTCGGCCAGCTCGCGTTCCAGGGTTTCGATACGTTCGATCAGGCAGGCAATGGACTTGGCCACCGGGTCCGGCATCAGATTGTGGTCAAGATTGATGCCTTGCGCGCTGCTGCGACCGATGCGCGTATCGACGATGCGACCGGGAATGCCGACCACGGTACGATCCGCCGGAACATTCTTGACCACGACCGAATTGGCCCCCACGCGAACCCGCTTGCCAATCGAAATTGGTCCGAGAATTTTGGCGCCGGCCCCTACGACCACGCCATCCGCCAGCGTCGGATGCCGCTTGCCTTTATTCCATGAGGTGCCACCCAGTGTGACGCCGTGATACAGCGTGACATCGTTGCCGACTTCGGCGGTCTCGCCAATCACCACACAGGCCCCGTGATCGATGAAAAAGCGGCGACCGATGGTGGCGCCGGGATGAATGTCGACGTTGGTCAGCGTGCGCCCGACAAAGGAGAGCAGCCGCGCTGGAAAACGCCAGCCGGCTTGCCACAAACGATGCGAAAGGCGGTGCGTGAGAATGGCGTGGACCCCGGGATAGGTGGTCAGCACTTCCAGCGTCGAACGGGCCGCCGGATCGCGTTCAAACACACAGCGCAAATCTTCTTGCAGCGTCGCCCAGAGGCCGGGCGCGGGCAGGTCAGGAGCAGTCATGGTGATCGTTTCAGACATGGTGTGAACCCCGGAGTACAGTCAGCAGACTGAGGAGGTCAGCGGTTTCCGGTGGATGCTTGTGGCTGGCAACGAAATGGCGAACCGCGGGTAACAGGGACAGCGCTTCGCTAACGCCGAGCTCAATACCCAGTTGGCCGTACACCACCTGGACTGCCCGGCTGCCGGAATGCTTGCCCAGGACAATGCGGTGGGCCTGGCCAACATCGCGCGGATCGAAGCCCTGATAGTTGTCCGGATGTTTGAGCAGGCCGTCGACGTGGATGCCGGCTTCGTGCGTGAAGGCGCCGGCACCGACCACGCTTTTTTGCCAGGGGACGGCTCGACCGGACGCATGGGCAACCATGCTCGAGAGTGCAGGAAAGCCTTTGAGCTGGATGCCGGTGTCCATGCCGTGCAGCTTTTCCAGCCCGAGCACGACTTCCTCCAGCGGTGCATTGCCCGCCCGTTCCCCCAGCCCGTTAACCGTGGTGTTCACGTGGGTGGCGCCAGCCTTGCACGCAGCCAGGGTGTTGGCGGTGGCCAGCCCCATGTCGTCATGGGCGTGCATTTCGATTTCCAGCCCGGTGCGTGCGCGCAAAAAGGCGATGCGTTCGAAGGTGCCAAAGGGTTCGAGTATGCCCAGGGTGTCGGCAAAGCGCAGGCGGCGGGCGCCGGCGCGTTCAGCCGTTTCGGCCAGTTGGCAGAGAAAATCCATGTCGGCACGAGAGGCATCTTCACAGCCCAGGCCAACGTCCAGCCCGAGATCCAGTGCTTGCCGGACATGTCTGGGCAGGGTGTCGAGCAACCACTGCCGAGGCTGTTTCAGCTTGTAGGCGAGATGCTGATCGGAGGCCGGGACGGAAATATCGATCAGGTGGGCGCCGAGTCCTGCGCTGGCGGCAATGTCGCCCGGCAACATGCGGCTCCACACCATCAGGCGGGGCGCCAGCTTGAGGGCGGCCACGGCGCGGATGGATTCGCGCTCTTCATCACCCATGGCCGGAATCCCGACTTCCAGTTCCGGTACGCCGATTTCCGCGAGGCGGGTGGCGATGGCCAGTTTTTCGTCAATCGAGAAAGCCACGCCCGCCGACTGTTCGCCATCGCGCAGCGTGGTGTCGTTGATCGTGACGAAAGGCTTGATGGTCATGGCGTTCTCCTTGCTGCTTCAGTAGCAAGTGGGGTGCCAAGATTCAAGTGATTGAAAAAATTGGGTTTTGTGATTGTCGACCGCAGCGCTGTCGGGTGCTTGTAGGGAATGCGACAAAAGAAAAACGCCGGCTTGTCGGGCCGGCGTTGTGGGGGT
>JAKLLI010000182.1 GCA_023150195.1 Azonexus sp. | reverse complement strand
GCGGGCAGCGAGATCTTCATTACTGACTGGGCTGCCGGGAAGATAGCTGCCGGTGCCGATCACACGTGCGTACATTCAGACATTCTCCACAGCAGCGGTTGATTCTGCGTTCATTTTGGCCATTCGCCCGGTAATCCGTTCGAGGACCCGATTTTCGGCCGCATCATAAGCGCGCGAAATGGCATTACCGAAAGACAGTTCATCGGCAGAGCCGTGGCTCTTGACTGAAATACCTTTCAAACCCAGCAGGATTGCCCCGTTATAACGGCGATGGTCGAAACGACGCTTGAAATTATTCAGGACGGAAATCGCGATCAGCGCCGCCAGTTTGGTCAGCCAGTTACGCTTGAACTCGCTGCGCAATGATGAAGCCAGCATTTGCGCCAGACCTTCGGAGGTCTTCAATGCAACATTACCGACGAAGCCATCGCAAACGATCACATCCGCTTCGCCTTTGTAGATGCCGTCACCTTCGACGTTACCAATAAAATTGAGATCGGAAGCACGCAACAACTCGGCAGCCGCCTTCACCACCTCGTTGCCCTTGATATCCTCTTCGCCAATATTGAGGATGCCTACCGTGGGTTGCTCCTTATGCTCCATCGCCGCCACCAGCATGGCGCCCATGATGCCAAACTGAAGCAAGTGCTCCGGACCGCAATCCACGTTGGCCCCCAGATCAAGCATGTGCGTGTGACCATTGACCGTCGGCAAAGGCGCACAAATCGCGGGGCGATCAATACCGGGCAACATCTTCAGAACGAAGCGCGAAATCGCCATCAAGGCGCCGGTGTTACCAGCGGAGACACAGGCGTCGGCTTCCCCGGATTTCACGAGATTGATGGCAACGCGCATTGAGGAATCCTTCTTGTTGCGCAAGGCAAGCGAAGGCGACTCATCCATGCCCACCACTTCAGTGGCGTGCACGATGCGCAAATGAGAATGCTCGGCATGGCGTCCGAGCAACGGGCGCAAGACATCCTCCTGACCGACCAGAAGGAGCGTTGCCGCCGGCTGCTCAACAAGGAAACGGATGGCCGCGGGCACCGTCACAGACGGCCCGTGATCCCCCCCCATGCAATCAATGGCGATGCGGGTTGTCATGGCAAAATAAAAGGCAGGCTCTCCAACAGGAGCAGCCTGCCCTTATCCGGAACGATTACTCGCCCTTGCCCTTCATGACCTTCTTGCCACGATAGAAGCCCGTCGGCGACACGTGGTGACGCAAATGGGTTTCACCCGTGGTCGGCTCAACAGCCAGGGGAGGAGCGGTCAGAAAATCATGGGCACGATGCATGCCACGCTTGGAAGGGGACTTCTTGTTCTGTTGAACGGCCATTTTGTAACTCCAATAAAATCAGTTCGGTTTGCCTTTAAGCCCAGCCAGTGCAGCAAACGGATTTTCCCGCTCGCCCGCATCGGCCGCACCAGGCAGACCACATCTTTCGTGCCGCGGCGCCACCGGAAGGGCCAGGAGAATTTCATCCTCCACCAACTCGACCACATCCAGCTCACGCACCACCGGCAGGAAATCCCGGGTGTCGTCTTCCAGTTCGTCCTGAGACAAATCGGCACCTTCCGGAACAATTTCCAGCAGGTTATCGACATCCAGCTCAAAAGAAATGGCACCCAAGCAACGTTGGCACGCCAGCGAAATTGTTCCGCTTACGGTCAACTGCAGCAAAGGCTCGCCACGATCTCCCTTGAAACCTTCTACGACCCAAGAAATTTCACCCGCCGTATCAGCAAGCAAATCCTGAAGACGCTCAAATGCTGAAACCGCCTGCGCTCCTTTCAGAACGCGCGCATCTCGGGCAAACGCGAAGGCATCATTGATTCTTTTCAAACTGAATCTGTTGCGACTTAATCGCGAGATGATATTATTTTTGGCTGCCCAAGTCAAAACAAAGTGTTGCCTGAACTTCGTTCTGCAACGCCTTGTTGCAAAAAAAGTTTTCAAGATGCAAACACTAATTCTCGCTTCCACCTCGCCCTATCGCAGGGAATTACTTTCACGCTTGGGATTGGACTTCGAGCAAGCCAATCCGCTGACCGACGAGTCGCCCTTGCCCGGCGAATCACCGGAAGCACTTTCCCTGCGCCTTGCTGAAGCCAAGGCCAGAGCCGTGGCCAATCAATTTCCCGAGGCACTGATCATTGGCAGCGACCAAGTCGCGACGGTCGACGGCAAAATCTACGGAAAACCCGGCGACCACGCTAATGCAACCGCCCAGCTGCGAGAACTCTCAGGGAAAACGGTCAATTTTTACACAGGGTTATGCCTGTTCAATGCACGTACCGGACAAGCCGAGGTTCGCGGCGTTCCCACCCTGGTCACGTTTCGGCAACTGAATGACGCGGAAATCGAGCACTATCTGAGTCGCGAGCCGGCCTACAACTGCGCTGGCTCAGCCAAATCCGAAGGGCTGGGCATCGCCTTGCTGGAGAGCATCCGGGGTGATGACCCCAATGCGCTGATCGGTCTGCCGCTAATTGCGCTCTGCAGCATGCTGCGCAAGCAAGGCGTCAACGTATTGTGAGCAAGGGAACCCTTTTTCTGATTCCGGTACCACTCGGCCCCGTCGCGCCAGACACCCACCTGAACCCTGCTGTCCTGGATACGATTCGCCCCCTGACTTATTTTGTCGTCGAACAGGCGAAAACAGCGCGTGCGTTTCTCAAGGCAGCAGGTACCGAGCAACCGCTACAAGCCCTGCAACTGGCCGAGCTCAACGAGCACACTCGTGCCTCGGCAATCAGCGATCTGCTTGCGCCGCTTCGTGCCGGCCACGACCTCGGTCTGCTTTCGGAAGCCGGCTGCCCTGCAGTCGCTGACCCTGGCGCCGATCTGGTCGCAATGGCGCAACAGGAGAATATTCGCGTCGTACCGCTGGTCGGGCCATCGTCCCTACTCCTGGCGTTGATGGGATCTGGCTTGAATGGCCAGCGCTTTGCCTTCCAGGGTTATTTGCCCGCCAAGGACGTCGACCGCAGCAAGACGCTCAAGGAACTCGAAAGCGAGTCGCGCAAGCGCAAACAAACCCAGTTGTTTATCGAAACGCCTTATCGCAACCGTGCGATGTTCGACGCCATCCTGGCGCACTGCCAGGCCAGCACTCGGCTTTGCGTTGCCACCGACCTGACGCTCCCCGGCGAATCCATCCGAACCCAAAGCATCGCCCAGTGGAAAAAACAAACGCCGCCCGATATCGAGCGGCGTCCGACGGTGTTCTTGCTGCTGGCCTGATCAGTACAAATGCAGCGATTGGCTGCGACTGGAAATTCCCTGCCAGAAGCTGTTGACCGCACCCGCACCGAGGCGCTTGGCAAAACGTTCGGCAATATTCTCCTTCACCGAATAATCCAGGACGTGCTCGGCACCGATCACATCGCGCGCCACGGATTCAACACTGCCGTACTCATCCGCCAGCCCGAGCTTGATGCTTTGTTCACCGGTCCACATCAATCCGGAGAAAATTTCAGGCGACTCCTTGAGGCGCGCCCCACGCCCACGCTTCACCACATCGATGAATTGCTGATGAATATCGCCAAGCATTTTTTTGGCATGGGCCTGCTGACTTTCCTGCTGAGGCGAAAACGGATCAAGGAATCCCTTGTTTTCGCCAGCGGTCAACAGGCGACGCTCAACACCCAGCTTTTCCATGGTGCCGGTAAAACCAAAACCATCCATCAGCACGCCGATGGATCCAACGATACTGGCTTTGTTGACATAGATACGGTCCGCCGCCGCTGCCACGTAATAACCACCGGAGGCACAAACATCCTCCACCACCACATAGAGCGGCTTGTCCGGATATTTCGCACGCAGACGGAGCATCTCATCATTCACCAAACCACTTTGCACCGGACTTCCGCCCGGGCTGTTGATGCGCAGGATGACACCACTGGACTTGGGCGCGTCGAAAGCGGCGTTCAGTGCGGAGATCAGACTCTCTGCATTGGCTTCACTTTTGGCGGCGATGACTCCCTGAAAATCCACCAAGGCCGTGTGCTTGCGATCAGTACCGGCGTCTTTGTCCCACTCAACCACCGTTGCAAGGATCACGAGCAGGTAGGCGAAGCCCAGGAATTTGAAAAAAATACCCCAGCGACGGCGGGCACGCTGTTCAGCCAGCGCTGAGAACGCCAGCTTTTCGAGCGTCTTGCGCTCCCAAGAGG
This sequence comes from Azonexus sp., assembly GCA_023150195.1. Taxonomy (GTDB): domain Bacteria; phylum Pseudomonadota; class Gammaproteobacteria; order Burkholderiales; family Rhodocyclaceae; genus Azonexus. Next base: position 441 of record JAKLLI010000182.1, on the reverse strand, counting down.
GATCGCTTTGGGGAGATTGGGGATTATCCATTGTTGCCATCAGCCATCAAAAAGACACTGCCGTCGACCTCGCATACCGGCAAAGGTTTCAAGCCCCTGCCCTGACATCGACCACCTAAACAGCGCCCGGTATCGGGCGCATACAGCGCGCCATGAATGGCGCATATCAAGTATAGCTTTGAATCATCGAAGAATTGGCCATGCTGCCAATCCAGTTCCGCCGGCACGTGGCCGCACTCGTTCAGATAGGCATGAATCTGACCGCGGTAACGAATCACGAACGCGGGACGTTTACGGCCACCCAGATCCAGTTCGAAGCGTACCCCTGCGCCAGCATCCAGCAATGCCGCCGAGGCACAAATCAGACGTCCCGTCGCAGCCATGCATCACGCGCCGAGACATCGTTCACGCAAGCCTTCGGCTGGCGCGCCGGCAGCACCG
>JAKLLI010000181.1 GCA_023150195.1 Azonexus sp. | reverse complement strand
GGTCAGATCGACGAGGCCACCACGGTGATGGCGATGGGACGGCTCAACGACGTGTGGGATCAGTTGTTCCCGGTCGAGCGTCACCGCATCGCCAACCTGATGATCGAGCGCATCGACCTCGTCCACGTCGGCGAGGTGCAGGGCATCAAGGTGAAGTGGCGGGAACTGGGCTGGGACGCCCTGATCGGTGAGTTCGCCCCGAGAGGGATCGGCGCAGAACTGGTGGAGGTCGAGGCCTGATGGACGACACACTGGAAACCTTCGTGCCACTGACATTCCGCCGCCGGGGCGCGCGGCGCGTGGCCGCCGATGACCGCCACGTCCACGATGTGACGCTGCTGGAGGGGGTGGCACGCGGTTTCTACTGGCAGCACCTCGTAGACACCGGCGAGATGAAGAGTGGTTCGGAGATCGCCCGGGCCGAAGGCTTACACCCCTCGGTCACCAACGAACTGATGCGCCTGAGCCTGCTCGCGCCCGACATCCTCGAACTGCTGATGACCGGACGGCAGCCGCGCCGGATGAACCTGGTCTGGTTCCAGCGCAACCCGCTGCCGGTCGATTGGGAGGCGCAACGGCAGATCGTTAAGCGCTTTGAGGAGGACGCATGAGCAAGAAGCACCGGGGCCGGTTCAAAGGTGATCCGGTCACTTATCAACTGCCGAGCCCGGCTGGCGGCGTACAACTGGAAACCTTCGTGCCCTGGACGCTGGTGAAGCGGGGCTTGAAGAAGCAGGTCATCACGCCCTTGGACGCGCCGCAGGAATTTCTGTCCGAGGCCACCCGTGAGCGGGAAGCCCGGTCGGCTGCGCAGGACACCGCGTTGATGCGGGCACTCGGACTGGCGCACCACTGGCAACGCCTGCTGGATGAGCAGCGGGCGGCATCGGTGGCCGAGATCGCCGAGGCCGAAGGCATAGACGTGACGCAGGTACGCCGGGTCATGCGGCTGACGCTCCTGGCCCCGGATGTCGTGGAACGGCTGGCGGGTTCGCCCGACGCCGTGCTGGAGAAGGTGATGCGCCGCCCCTGGCCCAACGGCTGGGGCGACCAGATGCGCGTGCTCGCGCCACCCGGGTGAGCGCGTCGCGCCCAGCGCCAGCAACCGCCTGCGGGCGGTTTTTTTGTGGCCGCTCGGCACTCGGTCGCCACCGCTACAGGAGTTGCCAACCACAACCGACCGCTTCTAAACCCGCGCCAGCAAAGGAAGTGGCCTCAAGAACGCTCGCGTGACCACCAGAGAAAACGGAGAACAGAGAGGCGTCGGCGGGGGCGAAAATGCTGACTTCGCAGGGGTGGCGCTCGCGAGGCCATGCCCGGAAACCGCGCCAGCACTGGGGGAACGGGCAAAAAAAATCCCAACCGATGAGGGTTGGGATTTTGGGTATTGGTGGTGATGGGCAGAATCGAACTGCCGACCTATGGGTTATGAATCCATCGCTCTAACCGTCTGAGCTACATCACCACACTTCGAGGGCGCGAATTATAGGCGGGCCGCAGTGCTGTGGTCAACCGCGTTATAATGCGCAACTTTTCCGCGGCGGGCTTGCCCAAGCGGGCCCACTGATTTCAAAGCGTTTCCATGACCAAAAAGCTGTTCATCCGCACATTCGGGTGCCAGATGAATGAGTACGATTCGGACAAGATGGCCGATGTACTCAACGCTTCCGAAGGCATCGTCAAGACCGACAATCCGGAAGAAGCCGACATCATCCTCTTCAATACCTGTTCCGTGCGCGAAAAGGCTCAGGAAAAGGTTTTCCATGATCTGGGCCGCGTTCGCCATCTCAAGCAGCAGAACCCCAATCTCGTGATTGGCGTTGGCGGCTGCGTGGCCAGCCAGGAAGGCGATGCAATCATCGCGCGCGCGCCCTACGTGGATGTGGTGTTCGGGCCGCAGACCCTGCACCGGCTGCCGCAACTGATTGCCGAACGCAAGGCCAAAGGCAAGGCCGCGGTGGATGTCTCCTTTCCCGAGATCGAGAAATTCGACGCCATGCCGCCGGCGGAGGTCAAGGGTGCCGCAGCCTTCGTGTCGATCATGGAGGGCTGCTCCAAGTTCTGCACTTTCTGCATCGTGCCCTATACCCGCGGCGGCGAGGTGTCTCGCCCGTTCAACGACGTTCTGACTGAAGTGGCCGATCTGGCTGCCCACGGCGTCGGGGAAATCACGCTGCTGGGCCAGAACGTCAATGCCTACCGGGGCGACATGGAAGGGACTGACGAGAAGGCCGATCTGGCGCTGTTGATCGAATACCTCGCGGAAGTCCCCGGCATCGAGCGCATTCGCTACACCACCTCGCATCCGCGCGAGATGAGCCAGCGCCTGATCGACACCTACATCAAGGTCCCCAAGCTGGTGTCCCACCTGCACTTGCCGGTTCAGGCCGGCTCGGACCGGGTGCTGGCGGCGATGAAGCGCGGCTACACCACGCTGGAATTCAAATCCATCGTGCGCAAGCTGCGGGTGGCACGTCCGGATATTTCGATCTCTTCCGATTTCATCGTCGGCTTCCCCGGTGAAACCGATGAGGATTTCGAGAAGACCATGAAGTTGATCGACGACGTCGGCTTTGACGCCTCTTTCTCCTTCGTCTACAGCCCTCGCCCGGGCACGCCGGCACTGGAGCTGGAAGACAGCACCCCGGCCGACGTCAAATCCGCTCGTCTGCTGCGCCTGCAAAAGCGCGTCGACGAACAGGCACAGGTCATTAGCCAGGCCATGGTCGGCAGCATTCAGCGCGTGCTGGTGGAAGGCCTCTCCAAAAAAGACGAGAAGGAACTCGCCGGGCGCACGGACAACAACCGCATCGTCAATTTTGTCGGCAATCCGCGCCTGATCAACCGCTTTGTCGATGTCCGCATCACGGCCTCGCTGGCGCACACCCTGAAGGGCGAAATTGTCATCCGCGAAAACTAAGGACAGCGGCGCGGCGGCCAAGCGCCCTGCGCCCAGGCAGCGACCGGTGGACTTTGCCCTGGCACCGGTCGACAACACCCTGCTGGCGAATTTGTGCGGCCCACTCGATGAGAACATCCGCCAGATTGAAACCGGATTCGATGTCACCATTCGGCGGCGCAACGAACGCTTTTCGATTTCGGGGGAAAAAGCCCGGTTGACCGCAGACGCCGTCCGTCACTTCTACGCCATGGCACGTGCGCCCCTGAGCGTGGATGAAATCCAGCTCGGCCTGATCGAATTCCTGAATGCCCCGGTACGACGCATTTCACGCAGCAACGACAGCCCAGTGGATGGACCGCAACTGATCACCCGCAAAACCGAGTTGCACGGACGTACCCCGCGACAGGTGGAGTACCTGAAATACATTCAGGAACACGACATCACCTTCGGTATCGGCCCGGCAGGCACCGGCAAGACTTATCTCGCCGTCGCCAGCGCCGTGGACGCCTTCGAGCGTGACTTGGTCGAACGCATCATTCTCACCCGCCCGGCTGTCGAGGCCGGCGAGCGGCTCGGCTTTCTGCCGGGTGATCTGACGCAGAAAATCGACCCCTACCTGCGCCCCCTGTACGACGCACTCTACGATCTGATGGGCGCCGACCGTGTCGCCAAGCTCTACGAAAAGCGCGCCATCGAAATCGCGCCGCTGGCCTTCATGCGCGGACGCACCTTGAACCATGCGTTCGTGATCCTTGATGAAGCGCAAAACACCACGCCGGAACAGATGAAGATGTTTCTCACCCGCATCGGCATTGGCGCCAAGGCCGTGGTCACCGGCGACATTACCCAGGTCGACCTGCCCAAAGGGCAAAAAAGCGGCCTGAAGGAAGCGATCGAAGTGCTGCACGATGTCCGCGGCATTGCCTTTACCCAGTTCAAAAAGGAGGATGTGGTGCGTCACCCGCTGGTCGCCCGCATCGTTGAAGCCTATGAAAAACGTCAGCAAGCGTCTTAATCTCTCTGTGCAATATGCCTGTAACCGTGAAGGCCTACCCTTGCGTGCGGATTTCGTGCGCTGGGCGCGCGCAGCACTCCAGGGTGGCGGGGAAATCACCATTCGTCTAGTGGATGCCGATGAAGGCCAGACCTTGAATGCCGAATATCGCAACAAGGATTACGCAACCAACGTGCTCTCTTTCCCCTACGAAACCGAGCCGGTGGTGATGGGGGATCTGGTGATCTGCCCGAGCGTGGTGGCGCGTGAGGCAAGCGAGCAGAACAAGCCGCTGGCCGCGCATTACGCCCACCTGACGGTGCATGGTATGCTGCATTTGCAAGGCTGGGACCACGAGAACGACGAGGACGCCCGGCAAATGGAAGATGAAGAAAGGGAGATACTGGCCGCACTGGGTTATGCCGACCCCTACGCGGAATAAACATCATGGACAGTGACAGTAAACCAGGTTTTATCGAACGACTGACTTCCCTGCTGTTACGGGAACCCGAAGACCGCGAGCAACTGCTCGCCACCCTGTACTCGGCCTACGAGCGCAATCTGATGGACGCCGATGCGCTGACCATCATCGAGGGCGCACTGGCTGCCTCGGACACACGCGTCAGCGACGTGATGATTCCGCGGGCCCAGATGGACGTCATCCATGTCGATGACCCGATGAACGAGATCATTCCCGTGGTCATCGAAGCGGCCCACTCCCGGTTCCCCGTCATTTGACGGCGACCGCGACAACGTCCTCGGCATCCTGCTGGCCAAGGATCTGCTGCGCATCCATACCGAAGAAAACTTCAGTCTGCGCGACTGGCTGCGTCCCGCCGTCTTCATCCCCGAATCCAAGCGCCTGAACGTGCTGCTGCGCGAGTTCCGCGTCTCGCGCAACCACATGGCAATTGTGGTGAACGAGTACGGCAGTGTCGCCGGCCTGGTGACCATTGAGGATGTGCTGGAACAAATCGTCGGCGACATCGAAGACGAATACGATTTCGACGAAGCCCACGACAACATTCGCCTGGACTCCGCCGGGCGCTATCGCGTCAAGGCACGCACCGAGATCGAGGACTTCAACCTTGCCTTCGACACCACCTTCTCCGACGAAGCGTTCGACACCGTGGGCGGCCTGATCCTGCGCCACCTGGGCCGCGTCCCCAAGCGCAACGAAAGCGTCGAGATCGAAGGCGTCCGCTTCCAGGTGCTGCGCGCCGACAGCCGTCGCCTGTACACCCTGCTAGTCGATCCACCCAAACCCGCCCCCATCCCTAAGCATGACGCTGGCTGAACGCGGCGGCCTCCCGCTGCTGCTGTCGCTGGGGGCCGGCGCTAGCGGCATCCTGTGTTTTGCCCCCTTCGGGCTGTTCTGGCTGGCACCGCTGGTCTGGGCCGTTTTATTCAAGCTGCTGCAAGATGCGCGCTCACCCGCCGACGCCGGCCAACGCGGCCTGGCCTTCGGGCTCGGCTTCTTTCTGAGCGGCGTGTCCTGGGTCTATGTCAGCCTCTCCACCTTCGGCGGCATGCCCTGGTGGCTGGCGGGGCCGGCCACCTTGGGCTTTTGCACCGTGGCTGCCCTCTACCCCGCCGTCGCCGGCTGGGCCTACAAACGCTGGCAACCCGCCGCTTTCTGGCAGCAGGCGCTGTGGTTCGGCGGACTGATTGCTGCGGTCGACGTCGCCAGAGCCCATATTTTCACCGGCTTTCCCTGGCTCAGCCTGGGTTACAGCCAGTCGCCACCCAGCCCCCTGGCAGGCTTTGCGCCGCTCCTTGGCGTCTTTGGCCTGTCGCTGCTGGTCGCGCTCGCCGCCGCCAGTCTGAGCCGCTGGAAACACGGCCTGCTCGTGCTCGGCGTGCTGCTGGCAAGCGGCCAGGGACTACGTCAGATTGCCTGGACCGAGGCCATCGGCAACCCGGTCAGCGTGGCGCTGATACAGGGCAACATCCCTCAGGAGATGAAATTTCAGCCGGAAAGCTTTCTCCGCACCCTCGCCCTGTACCGCGACCTGATCGCAGCCCATCCCGCGCAATTGACCCTGTTGCCGGAAACCGCCCTGCCAGCCTTCATCGACCAGTTGCCGCGCGACTACCTGGATGAGCTGCAGGTGCTGGCGCAGCGGCAGGGCGGCGATCTCATCATCGGCACCCTGACGGGGGATGGGACGAACTATTTCAACAGTGCGGTCAGCCTCGGCAGTTCGCCGATGCAGGTATATAGCAAGCAGCATCTTGTCCCGTTTGGTGAATTCATCCCCCCCGGCTTTGCCTGGATCATGGCGCAGGCCAACATCCCCATGTCCTCATTTTCAGCCGGCGCAGCCGTTCAGCCGCCCTTGCAACTCGGTACGCAGGCGGTCGCGGTCAACATCTGTTATGAAGACGTTTTCGGCCACGAGATCATTCGCGCCCTGCCACACGCCGGCCTGCTGGCCAATTTGTCCAATACGGCGTGGTTCGGCCACTCGCTGGCGCAGGATCAGCATTTGCAGATCGCCCGCCTGCGCGCGCTGGAAACCGGACGACCGATGCTGCGTGCGACCAATACCGGCATGACTGCAATCATCGACGCACAGGGCGAAGTCGTCAGCCAGCTTGCTCCCTTCGAAACCGGCGTGCTGCGCGGCGAAATCCGGGCCCATCAGGGCACCACACCCTATGTTCGCTGGGGCGACTGGCCAGCCATTGCGCTGATTGCACTTTGCCTGCTGGCGAGCCGAATCGGACGCCGTCGTCGTTAACGCAAGAGTCCGGGAAAACCACGGCGCACTTTTTCCACCTTGGGTGCGACCACCGCCATGCAATAGCCCTGATACGGATTTTTGCGGAAATAGCCGTGATGCTCCGCCTCCGCCAGGTGAAACGTGGCAGCTGGCAGCACTTCGGTCACCACCGGCGTCGTTGGAAACGCCGACTGGCCCAGCACCCGGATCATGTCGCTGGCGACCCGCGCCTGCACGGGATCGTGATAAAAAATCACCGAGCGATATTGGGTGCCGATATCGTGCCCCTGGCGATTCAGCGTGGTGGGATCGTGAATCGTGAAAAACACGGTCAACAAAGCTTCCGCGTCGATTTTCACCGGATCGAATTCGATCTGTACTACCTCGGCATAACCCGTATCGCCGCGGCACACCCGCTCATAAGTTGGTGCCGGCTCGTGCCCGCCCATGTAGCCGGGCAGCGCCGATACCACGCCTTCGAGGCGCTCAAATGCCGCTTCCAGACACCAGAAACACCCACCGCCCAGCGTCAACAACGAATTGGCGGAACTCATGCAGACCTCCTGAAACGGCATTCGACAGCCGGTCTGACCCGAAGCCCAGGCAAGGGTTCCCGCTGAATCAGGCCTTGCGCATCTGCAGCACGGCTTGCTCCAGGCGCTGCATTTCGCTCAGCACCTTGTTCGAATAGCGCCGCTCCGGATCATTGCTGGCCCCGCCAAACTGCTGCAGTCCCTCGACCAGGCCACCGCTGCGGCTGATCGATTCCTTCAGCACCCGAGCACCGATCTGGACATTGGTCACGGGATCGAAGAAGGGCAGTTCGCCCGCATCGTCCGGCAGTTTGTCCGCGTGAAAACGCGGCACGACCTGCATCAGCCCCTGCGCGCCATAACCGCTTTCGGAAAACGGATTGAAGCGCGACTCGATACCGATCACCGCCACGATCAGCAGGGGATCAATCCCCAACTCACGACCGCTCTGCTGCGCCGCCGCGAAAATCGGCTGCAAGGCTTCGGTCGACACATGGTAGCGGCGGGAAACGTAGCGCAGGACGCGCCGCATGCCGGGGTTCAAACCGGATTCCTGGACCACGCTGGCCGGCTGCAAAGCGGCATCGTCGACCAGTTCTTCGGCCTCATCGGCACTGACCGACTCGCTGGGAAACACGGCCATCAAGGATTCAAGCAAGCTGGCATGACCGCTCCGTAGCGAACATGCGCCCTCCTTCACAGTTGCCACCAGCGGCAGACAGCCCACCAGCGAACGGTTACGGGGGGTACACCATTGGACGGGGGCTCGTGGAGACCAGACCCGGCACCGGCTGGACGCGCCCAAGGATGGGGAGAAATGCGTTCAATGCCGGCCAACACCAATGCTGCACCGCAACAAGAGTCGTCGCATTTTATTGATTTCATGGGATTTTGCAATATTTCACCGCAACAACCGGGGATTAACTGTTGTACGCACGCCACAGTGCGCCCGCCATCGCCCATCCACCAAGGCTTGCCGCCTTTCATCGGAACGCAGCGCCCCCAAGCTCCGGATTGGCCCTGCCGAAGGGGCGCAAAAGCCTGTAAAATCCGGGGCTTTCTGTCATTTCAAGTGCGTCCCATGACCACCAGCACCGCAACTGCCAACAAGCCCAGCTTTCAGGAAATCATCCTGCGTCTCCAGCAATACTGGAGCGACAAGGGCTGCGCCCTGCTTCAACCCTACGACATGGAAGTCGGCGCCGGCACCAGCCATACCGCCACCTTCCTGCGCGCCATTGGCCCCGAGCCCTGGAAAGCCGCCTACGTGCAGCCGTCGCGCCGACCCAAGGATGGCCGCTACGGTGAAAACCCGAACCGCATGCAGCATTACTACCAGTTTCAGGTGGTGCTCAAGCCGGCCCCGGACAACATCCTTGAGCTTTACCTCGGTTCGCTGGAAGCGCTGGGCTTCGACCTGAAGAAGAACGACGTCCGTTTCGTCGAAGACGACTGGGAAAATCCGACGCTGGGTGCCTGGGGCCTCGGCTGGGAAGTCTGGATGAACGGCATGGAGGTGACCCAATTCACCTATTTCCAGCAGGTCGGCGGCATCGACTGCAAGCCGATCACCGGCGAAATCACCTACGGCATCGAACGTCTGGCCATGTACCTGCAAGGCGTGGAAAACGTCTATGACCTGGTGTGGACCGACGGCCTCACGTATGGCGATGTCTATCACCAGAACGAAGTCGAGCAATCGACCTACAACTTCGAACACTCCGACGTCGACTTCCTGTTCCACGCCTTTGGCGCGCACGAGAAGCAGGCGCAACACCTGATGGGCGCGCAACTGGCGCTGCCGGCCTACGAACAGGTGCTCAAGGAACGCGCCGCCTACATCGGCCGCATCCGCAATCTCGCCCGCGCCGTTGCACAGGCCTATCTCGACTCGCGCGCCCGCCTCGGCTTCCCGATGGCACCCAAGGCCTGGGCCGATGAAGTACTGGCCAAGCTCGAAGAACAGAACGCAAAGAAAGCTGCCTGATATGTCGTCCAAGAATCTGCTCGTTGAACTCTTCGTTGAAGAACTGCCGCCCAAGGCATTGAAAAAACTGGGGGATGCCTTTGCTGGCGCGCTCGCCACTTCGCTGAAAAATGCCGGTTTGGCACCGTCGACCGCGACAGTGACCGCTTACGCCTCGCCGCGCCGTCTGGCAGCCCATATGACTGACGTGGCCGCCGTCGCCGCCGACAAGCCGGTGGTGCAGAAGCTGATGCCGGTCGCCGTCGGTCTGGACGCCAGCGGCAATGCCACGCCGGCCCTGCTCAAGAAGCTGGCGGCCCTCGGGGCCGATGCCTCTGCCGTCGCCGCCCTGCGCCGCGAGCACGATGGCAAGGCGGACATCCTCTTCTACGACAGCCTGGCCAAGGGGGCGACGCTGGCTGACGGCCTGCAAAAAGCCATCGAGGCCGCCCTGGCAGCGCTGCCGATTCCGAAAGTAATGACTTACCAACTGCAGGATGGCTGGAGCACGGTGAATTTCGTCCGTCCCGCGCATGGGCTGGTGGCACTGCACGGCGCCGATGTCGTGCCGCTGTCGGTGCTCGGTCTGAATGCCGGCAATGCGACCAAGGGCCATCGTTTCGAAGCCGCCGTTGATCCGGTCGTGATCACCGACGCTGACCGCTATGCGGAAATCCTCAAGCGCGATGGCGCCGTGATCGCCGCCTTCGCCGAGCGCAAGGCAGAAATCTCCCGCCAACTGGCCGCCGCTGCCGCCCAGGCCGGTGCCAACCTCAAGCCAATCGAGGACGACGCCCTGCTCGACGAGGTCACCGCACTGGTCGAACGCCCGAACGTGCTGATCGGCCAGTTCGAGGAAGAATTCCTCGCCGTGCCGCAGGAATGCCTGATTCTGACGATGAAGGCCAATCAGAAATATTTCCCGCTGCTCGATGCCGCCGGAAAACTCACGAACCAGTTCCTCGTGGTCAGCAATATCAGCCCGGACGATGCCTCGGCGGTGATCGGCGGCAACGAGCGCGTGGTGCGCCCGCGTCTGGCCGACGCCAAGTTCTTCTTTGACCAGGATCGCAAGAAATCCCTGGAAAGCCGTGTCGCCGGCCTCGCCAAGGTGGTGTATCACAACAAGCTGGGCACGCAGGGCGAGCGCATGCAGCGTGTGGCGGCCATTGCCCGCGCCATTGCCGAACACCTCGGCGGTGGCGAATTGGTGCAGCACGCCGAACAGG
>JAKLLI010000180.1:2631-9860 GCA_023150195.1 Azonexus sp. | reverse complement strand
CCAGCAATTCCGCCGTTTTCACGGTGCTGGCCAGTTGGGTAATCCGCGCCCAGCCATCCGGGTCACGCTGATCGGCATCGGGCAGTTTTTGCAGGAAAAGGCAGGCGGCGGCCTGTGGACCGGCGGAAGCGAAGAGGCGCGAAGGCTGTTGTTCCGACTGCTCGAGATAGTGCTCGAAAATCGCCGCCATGCTGTCGCCAACCATGGGTACAAAGCTTTGGTAGGGTTGGCGGGCGGTGGGCAAATCCAGACTCATCATCAACTGGCCGCCCTGATGCGCGCCCAGCAATTCACTGACCGGCCCCGGCAGCACCACCGGATTGCTGCGCGCCATGCCGCGCATTTGCAGGGCTTCGTTGCAGTCCATGACCAGTAGCTGGATTGGGCCATTGCCCCGCAGTTGCAGGGTGAGGCGTCCCGGTTGCTTGAGCTGGGCGGCGATCAAGGCGGTGACGGCGGCGGTTTCACCCAGCAACTGGGCCACCGTGGGTTGATAATCGCGACCGGCCTGCATGTGCTGCCAGGCATCGCCCAGGTGGACGATGGCACCGCGAATATCAAGGCCTTCGAACAGGAAGCGGCGAACGGTACTGGCACTCATTTCAGCACCGCCGCGTAACGCTCGGGATCGAAGCCGACCAGCAGGCTGTCGCCAGTGTCCAGCACCGGACGCTTGATCAGGGCCGGGTATTGCGCCATCAATTTGAGGGCTTTGGCCTCGTCGACCGAGGAACGCTCCTCGTCGCTGAGTTTCTTCCACATCAGGCCGCGTTTGTTGAGCAGCACTTCCCAACCGGCGCGCGCGGCCCAGTCGGGCAGATGACTTTCGGCGACGCCCGCCTTTTTGTAATCGTTAAAATCGAAAGCGATCCCGTTGTCCGTCAGCCAGAGCATGGCTTTCTTCATGGTGTCGCAATTGCGGATGCCATTAAGCTGGCTGCGGGCTGGGGTAGCAGTCATTGGGCGAGTCGTGTTCTGAACGTCAGGGACATAATTCTAACCGCATCGCCCGGGACTGACTTGTTAAATTTGTTAATTTAGCGAAATTCGAAGTGCTCCCGCCGAAAGGCCGATGTCGCCAGTCCCGCCGCCTGTAGCTTCTGGGCCAGTAAATCGCCCCACTGGGCTGGTCCGCAAAACCACACCGTGCTCTCGGCTTCCAGTTTTGCCGTAATCGCCTCGATGCCCAGTGGCCCATCACGCTCGGTGACCCGGCGATGCAGGTGGATACCGGCCGCCCGGCAGTGCGCCTCAAGCTCGCTCGGGTAGGTCAGGGGGTCGCGGGTGCAGTAGAAAAGCTCGACTTTGCCCCGCAGGCGATGGGGCGATTTGCGGATTTCTTCGATGCGGGCAAGGAAGGGCGTAATGCCGATGCCACCGGCAATCCAGATTTGCGGGTCACGGTCGACGGCGGTTTCCGCGGCAAAATCAAAGTGACCATAGGGACCTTCGAGTTGTATCGATTGTCCGGTCGTCAGGTGCTCGGGCAGCGCCTGCGTGAAATCGCCCAAGGCCTTGATGCAGAGCGTGAGCGTGCCTTGACGCGCATCCCAGGCCGAGGCGAGGGTGAATGGGTGATGGCCTTCGCGCGGCATGCCGAAATCGGCGAGGACAAATTGCCCGGCGCGATGTCCGGGCCAACCCTGGGGGCGACAGACAATTTCGAGCAGTCCATCGGCGGGCTGATGGATTGATTCAATGCAGGCCGTCCGTTGACGGTTTCGGCCAATGCGACCCGTTAGTGAAAGGAGCGCAGGCAGGATGCCGAGTGCGGCGACCAGCGCCGATACCCAGGCGATGGGTGTTTGCCAGTAACTGCCCGGCATCAGCACAAGGCCGTGAAAGGCGCCGGCCAGGAAGAGGGCGCCGAAGCCTTTGTGGATCTGGCGGAACCAGTGATAAGGGATGCGGCGGATCAGCGCGATCACCACCATGGCCAGCAGCAGGTAGCCCGCCCATTCGCCGATGAACTTTGCCGCTTCGATGAGCATGTCCGGGTCGCCCCGAGGCCGGCGCGGACGGCCGCTGCCGGCAATCAGTCCGGCCTTGACCAGGGTCTTGGGCAGCCATTCGATTTGCCAGTGCAGCAGGACCAGTACACCGGCGCCGATGCCGATGTCGCGGTGCAGGCGATAGAGCTTGTCGAGGCCGCCGAAGCGCTGTTCCAGCCAGGCGGGACGGCTGGCGAGGACGATGCCGGCACTCATCCACCACAACGCGAGAATGCCGGAAAGGAAAATGAGCGGGCCGCGCCAGGCCCAGAAATCGGCAGGTGATTTGGCGAGCACGCCAGGGAGGGCAAAGGCAGCCCAGAGGCCGAGTGGCAGCAGGGCAAGGAGGGTGAGGGGACGTTTCATGATGATGAATGGACGTAAACGGGATGTCCGAACTGTAGGGCGGGGGCAGGACAGTTCCCGTTAACGGAATGTAAGCAAACGCAAAAGCCGCCTGACGGGCAGGCGGCTTTGTGGGTCAGCGCTTAAGTTTGGCGAAGGCATTGGCCATCGCGTTAGCGGCGGGCGGCGGGGTGTTGTGCCGCGCTTGCTGGCGGTTGAGCGGCGCACCGCGCTGGGTGCTGACGCGCGAGGTCGACTTCCAGCACCTTCACTTTGACCACCTGGCCCGCTTTGACGACCTCGTGCGGATCCTTGACGAAGCTGTTTGAGAGGGCGGACACATGCACCAGCCCATCCTGATGGACGCCGATGTCCACAAAAGCGCCGAAGGCGGCAACATTGGTGACGACGCCTTCGAGGATCATGCCCGGCTGTAAATCCTTCACATCCTCGACACCCTCGGCAAAGGTGGCAGTCTTGAACTCCGGGCGGGGGTCGCGGCCCGGCTTTTCCAGTTCGCGGAAAATGTCCTGCACGGTGGGTAGACCGAAGCGTTCATCCGTGTACCTGGCGGGGTTCAGGCCCTTGAGTGCCTGCGGGTTGCCGAGGAGATCCTTCATCGGCTTTTTCAGGTCCACGAGGATTTTTTCGACCACCGGATAGGCTTCCGGATGCACCGAGGAGGCATCCAGCGGGTTGTTGCCGTTGGGTACGCGCAGGAAGCCGGCGGCCTGTTCGAAAGTCTTGTCGCCGAGGCGCGGCACCTTCTTCAGTTCGTCACGCGATTTGAAGGCGCCATGGGCATCGCGATAGCTGACGATGTTGCTGGCCAGTCCGGCATTGAGGCCGGAAATGCGGGTGAGCAGCGGCACCGAGGCGGTGTTGACGTCCACGCCAACGGCATTGACGCAATCCTCGACAACGGCATCGAGGTTGCGCGCCAGCTTGGTCTGGGAAACGTCGTGCTGGTACTGGCCAACGCCGATGGATTTCGGCTCGATCTTGACCAGTTCGGCCAGCGGGTCTTGCAGGCGGCGGGCGATCGATACCGCGCCACGAATCGAAACATCCAGATCCGGGAATTCCCTGGCTGCAAGTTCGGAGGCGGAGTACACCGAGGCGCCGGCTTCGGATACCACGATCTTTTGCAGCCGCGCTTCCGGGTATTTCTTCATCACATCCTGCACCAGCTTGTCGGTTTCGCGGCTGGCCGTGCCGTTGCCGATGGCAACCAGTGTGACGCCATGTGCCGAGGCGAGGCGGGCGATGGTCGAGATCGAACCGCCCCAGTCGTTGCGCGGTTCGTGCGGGTAAATGGTGGCGGTGTCGAGCAATTTGCCGGTGGCGTCGACCACGGCGATCTTGCAGCCGGTACGAATGCCCGGGTCGATGCCCATGGTCACGTGCTGGCCGGCGGGCGCAGCGAGCAGCAGGTCTTTCAGGTTTTTGCCAAAGATGCGGATGGCTTCCTCTTCCGCGCGCTCGCGCAGCTCGTTCACCAGTTCGAGTTCAAGGTGGGTGTAGACCTTGACTTTCCACGTCCAGCGCACGGTGTCCTGCAGCCATTTGTCGGCCGGACGCTGCTGCTGGCGGATGCCGAAGCGGGCGGCGATGCGCTGTTCGCAGGCATTGGGTCCGGGCTTGACGGCGTCTTCGTCCAATTCGCTATCGAGCACCAGGGCAACATGGAGGAAGCCTTCATTGCGACCGCGCAAGAGGGCCAAGGCACGGTGCGAAGGCATGTCCACAATCGATTCGGCGAAGTCGAACCAGTCGCGGAACTTGGCGCCTTCCAGTTCTTTGCCCTCGATCACGGTCGACCGCAGCAAGCCATGCTCTTTCAGGTAGTCGCGCAGGGTCTGCAGTAGCTGGGCATCCTCGGCGAACTTTTCCATCAGGATCTGACGGGCGCCATCGAGTACGGCCTTGGTGTCGGCAAAACCGGCATCGGCATTCAGGTACTTTTCGGCTTCATCGTCCGGCGTCAGGTCGGGGTTTTCCAGCAGGCCAAAGGCCAGCGGTTCAATGCCGGCTTCGCGGGCAATCTGGGCTTTGGTGCGGCGCTTTTGCTTGTAGGGCAGGTAAAGGTCTTCAAGCCGCTGCTTGGTTTCGGAATGTTCGATCTCGCTGCGCAGTTCGGCGGTCAGCTTGCCTTGTTCCTCGATGCTGGCCAATACGGCGCCCCGGCGATCTTCCAGATCGCGCAGATAAGTCAGCCGTTCTTCCAGATTACGCAGCTGCGTGTCGTCCAGTTCGCCCGTCACTTCCTTGCGATAGCGGGCGATGAAAGGCACGGTGGCGCCTTCGTCGAGCAACTGGACGGCGGCTTGTACCTGGGCCGGGCGGACGCCGAGTTCGGCAGCGATGCGGTGTTCAATGGGTGCGAGCATGGGTGCGGCAGTGCAGCAAAAAATGGGGGGTGAATAATGCGCAATCCCGCCCCAAATTACAACCACGGGGGAGTGGTGTAGCATGCTCGCACCACAACAAATGAGCGGAGGAAGCATGCAAGTCGATACTTATCTGTTCGGTGCCATCGAGGTTGCGCCGGAAAAAATCATTCAGTTTCCGCAAGGCCTGATCGCGTTTGAGTCCTGCAAGCAGTTCACCCTGGCCCACGAAAACGATCAGGAAACCCCGGCCAGCTTCACCCTGCAATCGCTGGATGATGCGGCCCTGGCCTTTCAGATCATCGACCCGACCGCCCTCGGATTTCATTATGAACTGGCGTTGACCGAAGCCGAGAACACCTTGCTGCAATCTCCGGCGCCCGAGGATGTGGCGGTGATGCTGGTGCTGTTCAAACAGGATGAAGGTCAGGCCGCCATCAGCCCGAATCTGCGTGCCCCGCTGGTGATCAACACCAAGGCCAGAATTGGCTTGCAGAAGGTGATGGAAGTTCTGCGCCCGAACATTACCCTGAGCAATCTGATCAGCAAGGTCTGAGTCGGAATATGACAAACGGGCGGCTTGGTTTAGTATTTTTGTCAAGAATTAGGCCGCCTGTGTCATACTTGAAACATTGTTTAACTGCTGCCTGATTTCGTCCTGTGAGCCTGCCCCGCGAAACTTATCCTGCCGAATACACCATTTTTGAATACGGCACGCCCGGAGATTGCGCTTACATCATTGAAAGCGGTTCGGTCAGGGTTTCGTCTTACGACAACCGATGTCTGGCGATTCTCGGGCCAGGCGCACTGTTTGGCGAAGTGGCACTGCTTGACCAGCAGGTGCGGACGGCGACCGTGCGCACGATCGAGGAGGCCGTACTGATCCGCATCGAACGTGGCCACATGGAAGAATTGCTGCGGCGCACCGATCCGGTGATTCGCCACTTGCTGAAAATCTTGCTGGAGCGTTTTCGGGCCAATTATCTGGGCATTCACCCGCCGGCCCGCAACCTGAATTCGCACAGTGATCAATTGCAGGCCCTGCGCACGCTGACGCTGACGCGCGATCTGTCCTACGCGCTGGACAACGATAAACCCACGCTTTACTACCAGCCGGTGGTCGATTGCGTCACGCACGAACTGATCGGCTTCGAGGCGCTGATTCGTTGGCCGCACCCAACGCAGGGCATGATCATGCCCAACGAGTTCATCGGCCTGGCCGAGAAGACCGGCCTTATCCATCCACTTGGTCTTTGGGTTTTGCAGCGGGCGATTTCCGACTGGGCCACCCTGCGTCAATTCTGTTCGCAGGGGCCGCTGATGCATCCCTTTGTTTCCGTCAATGTCTCGGCGGACGAACTGAGCGATCCCCGCCTGATTGACAGCATTTTTGTCCATCTTGAGGCGCGCGGCATTCCGCCTCACGAACTGAAAATCGAGTTGACGGAAACCGTGGTGATCGAGAACCGTGAATCGGTGGGTGATATGTTGCAGGCCCTTGCTGGTCGCGGTATTGGCATTGCGCTCGATGATTTCGGTACCGGCTACGCCAGCATGGAATACCTGCGTTCGCTGCCGATTTCCACACTCAAGATCGACCGCAGCTTTGTGCAGGACATGACCCAGATATCGTCCAGCGACGAAATCGTGCACAGTGCAATCCGCCTTGGGGCCTCGCTGGGTATGACGGTGGTGGCCGAAGGCGTGGAAAACGAAGCCACGGCGAAACGGCTGGGCGCTTTTGGTTGCCATCTGGCGCAGGGCTTTTATTACGCCGAGCCGATGCCGGCGATGGAAGTGGCGGCCTGGGTGGCGCAGGCCAAGCGCTCGGGGATGCTGGATCGCTGATTCGCGCGGCGTGAATGCCGTTGCGCAGAGCGCTCAGTTTTGGACCCGAGCCATCAGGCAGCGCGCCAGGCGCTCAATTTCACGATCATCAAGTGCGCCTGCCATCAGCGGCTGGCGCGGCTGCTGCGAATAGTCGCGTTGCTGCGCCCGGGCGTAAAGCGGGTCGTAATGCAGGGCGAGCAGGGATTCGGTCAACGCAGCAAACTCGCCGTTTTCGATCTGGGCATGCCAGTCGTTGATACGCTCGTGACCGAGTAAGGGTCGCAAGCCGTCCAGGCGCCGGGCGAGGGCATCCGGGTCGCGCATGAAATAGGCGTAATCGGCGAGCAGGAAGGCCACGCGATCTTCGCGCGCCGTGACAATTTCCGTACCCCGTGCCTGTTGCATGGCAACAAACAGCGATTCCGGCAGCCGCAATTCACCAATCTTGCGCGATTCGGATTCGATAAACACCGGCTGCCCGCGGTCGAAGGCCGACAAGCTGGCGTAGAGCTGGGTTTCAAACCATTTCTGGCTGGGCTGGATTTGATTGGGAACGCGCCCCAGCACGGACCCCTTGTGCGCCGCCAGGCCTTCGAGATCGAGGACCTGGGCGCCCAAGTCTCCCATCCGCTGCAGGATGCGCGTCTTCGCCGAACCGGTGGGACCGCTGACG
>JAKLLI010000180.1:0-2556 GCA_023150195.1 Azonexus sp. | reverse complement strand
TGGTCATGGCGCCTGAGCGCTGGCCGCCACGCCAGCACACGATCAGTGGGCGCCAGGACTTGTCCTTGTCGAGAAACCGGGTTTCCAGGTGCAGGGCGATGTTGCGCGAGATGTACGCAGCGCCGAGCTTTTTCGCGGCAAACGGCGAAACCTGTTTGTACAGGGTGCCGATCTCGGCGCGCTGGGCATTGTCCAGCACAGGATACGAGAGGGCGCCGGGTAGATGATCGTCCGCGAATTCGTCGGGCGAACGGACGTCGATGATTTCATCAAAATCTTCAAGGTCATCGAGCGTGGCGATGCCTTTCGGGCGACGCTTTTGCGGGAAATCGCCTGCGTTCACGGTTTGGCTCAGGGGCGCTGGCCCATGGCTTCGCCCATGCGGATGGCACGGGTGGGCGACCAGTCCGGGGTGAAGGCCAGGGTGTTTTTCGGAAAGAGCATGACGACGGTGGATCCAAGCAGGAAACGGCCCATTTCATCACCTTGTTTGAGGTTGACCGCCGCATGCGGCACGCCGCCTTGCGCGGCGATGTCTTCGTAGCGCCATTCGCGGATGACGCCGGGGCGCGGCGGATTGACCACGCCATGCCAGACGGTGGCCATGCTGCCGACGATGGTGGCGCCAACCAGCGTCAGCACAAAGGGGCCGAAGGCCGATTCGAAGACGCAGACCACGCGCTCATTGCGGGCAAACAGACCGGGCACGCCACGCGCAGTGGTCGGATTGACCGAAAAAAGTTCGCCCGGCACGTAGATCATGCGCGTCAGCTTGCCGTCACAGGGCATGTGGATGCGGTGGTAGTCGCGCGGACTCAGGTAGAGCGTGGCGAAGCTGCCGTTTTCGAATTGCGCCGCCAGCTCGCGGTCACCGCCGACCAAGGCGGTCGTGGAATAGTGGTGGCCCTTGGCCTGGAAAATCTGATCGCGTTCGATGGGGCCGAACTGGCTGATGGCACCATCGACGGGGCTGATGAAATCGGCCTCGGCCAGCGGGCGGGCGCCGGTTTTCAGCGGGCGGGTGAAGAATTCATTGAAGCTTTTGTAGCTGGCGATGTCCGGATTCGCGGCCTCGGCCATGTTCACGTTGTAGCGACCGACGAACCAGCGGATGACGCGGGTGGTGAGTGCACCGGCTTCCTTGCTGGCGAGCATGCCGGCCAGTTGGGTGAGCGCCTGTTTGGGCATCAGATATTGCGGCAGGACGGCGAGGCGATCGGACACAGGCAGGCTTCCAGTCAGAAAATGCGAATTATACGGGGTCGACCGCAGGCGGTTGTCCAGCGTCCGGGCTTTCTGGCAATGTGGGGCGGCCAAAGGCGGGCGTTGCCGACCAGCGATCGCGGCGCCATTTTTCATGGTCGCCGTTGGCACAGAAGGTCCAGGCGACGACGCGACTTTGCTTCTGGCCCTGTGCCATCGGCAGGATGCGCGATTCCACCACCTTGGCTTTTTTGAGTGCAGCCTCGATGTGGGGCAGGTTGTCGGCCTGCGAAACCAGACTGGTGAACCAGAGGACGCGTTTGGGGATTTGCGCGCTCTGCTCGATCATTGATTTGACGAAGGCCCGTTCGCCGCCGTTGCACCACAGTTCGGTACCGCCACCGCCGAAATTCAGACGCGGCTCGCTGCTGCCACGCCTGGCGCCGGGTTTGCCGAGCTTGTTCCACTTGCGCTGGCTGACCGCCAATACGTCGTCCGGCGAGTTATGGAAGGGCGGATTGCAGATCGACAGATCGAAATGCTCGCCGGAACGCAGCAGGCCGGTAAAGATGTTGTCCCACACCGGCTGGTGGCGCAGCTCGATCGCTTCGGTCAACCCGGGGTTTTTGCCAATAATGGCCTGCGCGTTGGCCAGTGCGGCTTCGTCAATATCCGTACCGAGAAATGACCAGCCGTAGTCGGCATGGCCGATCAGCGGATAGACCAGATTGGCGCCGGTGCCGATATCGAGTACCCGGACAGCGCTGCCGGCAGGAATGTTTTTCTTGTTGCAACTGGCCAGCAGGTCGGCCACGGCGTGCAGGTAGTCGGCACGGCCGGGGATGGGCGGGCACAGGTAGCCGGCGGGAATGTCCCAGCCTTTGACCCCGTAGTGATGCATGAGGATGGCGCGGTTCAACATCTTGACCGCAGCGGGATTCGCAAAGTCGATGCTGGACGTGCCAGCCGGCGTGGTCTTGAGGTACTTGGCCAATGCCGCGGAAGTGGCGGTCAGCGCAGTGAAATCGTAGCCATTGGCGTTTTTGTTACGGGGATGCATGCGGGTCCTTCCGGCGGCGGGGTCGCGATTGTCCCGCGAAAGTGTCGTGAATACGACAGCCGGCGAAATTGCAAACTGCTGATTTTCGGCGATTTTTCCGGTTGACCGTGAGGGCATGAAACTGGCTTTGGCCAGTGCATCCAGCATTCAAAGGGGGGCTGCCCGTGAAGTTGCAGATCGAACGGCCATACATCGAGGCCATGATGCAGGCGTTTCCGCGGCTAGCGTTCTTGCGTGAGCAGTTGCGCTTTGGTCACCGTGTGGAAATCGCTTTCAGCCAGTTGTTACCAGCC
>JAKLLI010000179.1 GCA_023150195.1 Azonexus sp. | reverse complement strand
CAGTCCAATCAATAAGCCGAGCAGGCAACCGGCAAAGGAAATCATGACGGCTTCAAGCAGAAACTGCGTCAGGATGTCGCGCTGCCGCGCACCAATGGCCATGCGAATGCCGATTTCCCGGGTTCGCTCGGTCACCGACACCAGCATGATATTCATGATGCCGATGCCACCGACCAGCAGGGAGATGGAGGCAATCGCCCCCAGCAGCAAGGACATGGTGCGCGTCGTCGCGGCTTCGGACTCGGCCGCTGCCGACAGATTGCGCATGAAGAAATCACTGGGCATGTCGTCCCGCAAGCGGTGACGCTGTCGTAGCAGGGCCTCGGTTTCAGCCATCGCCTGTGGCATGTTTTCTGCGGAGGTAGCCTGCACCATCAACATGCGGACCGAGCCAAGGAATGGCGTACCAAACACTTTACGCTGCGCCGTGGTCAGCGGAATGATCACGGTGTCGTCCTGATCCCGACCATCCAGGTTCTGCCCCTTGCTGCCCAGCACACCGATCACAATGAAGGGATTCTGCTGAATGCGTAGCGTCTTGCCGACCGGGCTTTCGGCACCAAACAGGTTTTCGGCCACCGTCTTGCCGATCACCGCCACCCGTGTGGCCGAGCGCACGTCGGAATCCCCAAAACCGGCACCATCGACAATATTCCACGCCCGGGCATCGAGGTAGTCCGGGGTTGTACCGATCACCTGAGAACTCCAGTTCTGTGCGCCATAGACCAGTTGCCGCGATCCCATGTGCGTCGGTGCCACATGGGCGATCCCCGCCAGTTCAGCGATGGCCTCGGCATCGCCGACGTTCAAGGTCGGCCCGCCGCCACTCCCGCTACGCACCCCCGACGTGGTGAACGACCCGGACAGCACGATAAACAAATTCGACCCCATGGTGCTGATGGTCTGCTGCACGGCGTACTGCGCCCCCTGCCCGATGGCCAGCATGATGACCACGGCCGCCACCCCGATCACCATACCCAGCATGGTCAGGACGGTGCGCAGCCGGTTGGCCCCCATCGCCAGCCAGGCTTCAAAAAACATGGCGCGCATCATGGCCGCCCCCCCGTCAGTTGATCACTGACAATGCAGCCATCCAGGAAACGCACTTGGCGTCGTGCGTGTTCGGCAATATCCGGCTCATGCGTCACCAGCACAATGGTGATGCCCTCACGATTCAATTCGTCGAACAGGCCCATGATCTCTTCACTGGTATGGCTATCGAGGTTGCCGGTCGGCTCATCGGCCAGGATCAGGCTGGGCGTATTCACCAGCGCCCGCGCAATCGCCACGCGCTGCTGCTGACCGCCGGAAATCCGGTTGGGCAGGGAATCCGCGTAATTACCCAGCCCAACCCGTGCCAGCAACTGGCGAGCTTTGGCCCGGCGGGTTTCCTTGTCAATCCCGGCATAGACGAGCGGCAGCGCGACGTTATCCTGCAAACTCATGCGCGGGAGCAGGTTAAAGCCCTGAAAGACAAAGCCGAGCGTGCGACTGCGCAAGGTCGCCAAGGCATCCTTGGGCAGATGCGCCACATTCTCGCCGGCCAGAAAGTAATCGCCCTGGCTGGGCTGGTCGAGGCAGCCCAGCAGGTTCATGAAGGTGGACTTGCCCGAGCCGGACGGCCCCATGATGGCCAGGTACTCGCCGGCGTCCACGCTGAGGTCGACACCACGCAAGGCGGGAAACTCGCCGGCAACGGTCTGGTAGGACTTGCCCAGCCCCTGAACGCGAATGACCGGCGCCGGCATCAGAACATGCGCATGCCAACGGACGACGGCTTGCCGCCCGCGATGTTTTCGCCGGTCACGATCCGATCGCCCGCATGCAATTCGCCGGCAATCAGCTCGGTGTTGCGGTTGTCGGTGATCCCGAGCTGGACGCTGACCGAGCGCAAATTTCCGCCATCCAGCACGTAGACCGTGGCGTTCTGCCCATCCCGCTTACGGCCCCGACCCGCGCCCGCCGCACCGCCGCCATCCGCACCGGCACCCATGCCGGGCGCCATGCTCGCGCCCGCCGCAGGCGTGGCCGCGGCCTTGGCGCCCTCGGTGGGTTTGAAACGTAGCGCCGCATTCGGCACCAGCAGGACATTCTCACGTCGCTGAACCCCAATGCTCACATAGGCCGTCATCCCCGGCAGCAAAATCAACTCCGGATTGGCGACGGAAATACGCACGTTATAGGTCACGACATTTTGCTGGGTCACCGGATTCAGGCGAATCTGTTGCACGACCCCTTCGAAATTCCGGCTGGGAAAGGCGTCGACCGTAAACCGGACTTTTTGCCCTTCGCGGATGCTGCCGATATCCGCCTCGGCAAAGCTGGTGTCGATCCGCATTTCCGTCAAATCCTGCGCAATCTTGATCAGGGTTGGGGTCTGAAAGCTGGCGGCTACGGTCTGCCCCAGGTCCACCACGCGATCGATCACCACGCCATCGACCGGCGAGCGGATCACCGTAAACCCGAGATTGGCCCGGTCACGCGCATTTTGCGCCTGCGCCTGCGCCAGTTGGGCACGCGCCGATTTCAGCACCTGCGCGCTCTGGTCGTATTCCTGACGCGAAACGTACTCCTGCGCCAGCAAGGCTTTCATGCGTCCTTCGTTGGCAATCGCGAGATCCAGCGATGCCTGGGCATTGGTTACCGTCGCGGCACTTTGGCGTTCAGTCGCGGAGACCAGCGCATCATCCAGTTCCAGCAGCGGCTGCCCCTGCTTCACCTTGTCGTTGAAATCGACGTAGAGCTTCTTGACCGTGCCTGACACCTGGGTGCCGACGCTGATCAGCACCACCGGATTCAGGGTGCCGTTGGCCGACACCGTTTGCACCACATTCCCGGTCGCCAGTTCCGCCAGCTTATAGCGCTTTTCCGGATCTTGCGTCCCCCCTTGGCGAAGGTACCAGACCCCGCCCGCAATCAACGCAACGATCAACAGGGCCAGCAGCCCGCGCATCCCGAGTTTCTTCATGGTTGTCCTTCTGCTGCCTGCAACAGCGAGTAATCGAGCGAACCCATCGCCTGCGCCAGTACCGCGCGATACACCCGCCAATCGAGTTCCGACTGGATGCGCTGGACCCGGGCGCTGGCCAGCGTACTTTGTGCCGTCAGCAAATCCAGTACACTCCCGACGCCCGCCTTGTAGCGCCCCAAGGCGACCCGAGCCGATTGTTCGGCGCTGGCCAGCACATCCTGCGTGACCTGCAGACTCTGCGTCGCGGTATTCAGATTCTGATAGGCCCGCCAGACGTCCAGCGCGACTTGCTGGCGAATCCGGTCGCGCTGGGCATCCTGCACCTCGAATTGAGCCTCGGCTGCGCGAACGCGGTGCTGCGTCTCAAATCCGGAAAAAATCGGCACATTCAGGGTCACGCCCAGACTTCCGCCTCGCGTTTGCGTGCCGGCCACTTCCTGCCAGCCCGGCCCGGCGCTCAACGAAAGGCTGGGACGCCCCTGCGCACGCGCTGCCACGATCGCGGACTCGGCGGCCATCGCCCGCGCGGCGGCCGCCTTTAGATCGGGACGCAAGGTCTGCGCCTGCTCGATCAGTGCTTCGACCGCCTGGGAAAATGTCTGACTTGCCGGTAGTGGCGGCATCGGCGCCAGCACCAAGGGCTGTTGCGCCGGCAAACCGAGCGCATTGGCCAGTGCGCCGCGCGCATTCGTCGCTTCGCCCTCCGCCCGCAAACGCTCCAGGCGCGCTTGCGAAGCCGCTGTCCTGGCTTGCAAACGGTCTGCCGGGGTCGCGGTGCCGACCTGATAGCGTAGTTCTGCCGCCGCCAGGCTTTCGTTGGCGGCACGCTCGGCCTCCTGCCGTGCCAGGACCGCTGCCTGAGCGGCTTGTGCTGCGTAATACCCTTGCATGGCCGCGAGAAAGATCGTCTGAACGCCGGCATCCCGAGTCGCCAGCGCGGCATCGAGCAGATGGTTGGCGCTGGCAATATTTGCCGAACGCTGCCCCGCATCGAACAGCAACCAGTTCAGATCGATGCCGGCGGTTTTCTGGCTGTAATCGCCAGTACGCGAAAACTGGCGTGCAAGTCCGAGCCGACCGTCCACCGACGGCCAGCGGGCCGCTTCAGCGACGCCCAGCAAGGCGGCCTGATTGCGCGCAGACGCCCACAGTTCGCGCGTCTGCGGATGTCGGCACAGCGCCAGGTCGACCGCATCAATAACGGCCAGCGGCGTATCGGGCAATTGGTCCGTGCACGGCAGGCTGCCAACCCGCGATGCCAGAACGGTAGACGGACGCAGTGCCCGTTCGGCCTGACCGTCAGGCAGATCGAAGGCGGCAGCGGCAGGGATGACTGCGGTCAACACGCAGCAACAGGCAAAAAGACGCATGGGCGGGAGTGTAGCGCGGCTTCATTCGGTGAAGCGTTACCGTTTGTTTCTGGAGAACACGGTGCTTGCGGTAAAATCCCGCGCACTATGCTCTATCCACTGATCCGAAAATTCTTCTTCTCCCTCGACGCCGAAACTGCTCACGGACTCGGCATGAAGGGCATCGACCTGATGCAAGCCAGCGGTCTGGGTTGCGCCATTGCCAAGCCGGTTGCCGCCTGTCCCGTCGACGTCATGGGCCTGAAATTTCCCAATCCGGTTGGCCTGGCCGCCGGGCTGGATAAAAACGGCGACCATATCGACGGGTTGGCCCGACTGGGCTTTGGTTTCATCGAAATCGGGACAATCACCCCG
>JAKLLI010000178.1 GCA_023150195.1 Azonexus sp. | reverse complement strand
ACAGGGCCATTTGCCTACCCGATCAAGAAGACGAAAAAAAGGCGGACACGCGGCCCGCCTTTTTTATTGCAGTCAGAAACCGCTTACAGCATGGCCTTCAACAGCTTGGCCATTTCGGACGGGTTCTTGGTGACCTTGAAGCCGCACTCTTCCATGATGGCGAGCTTGGCATCGGCGGTATCAGCACCACCGGAAATCAGGGCGCCAGCGTGGCCCATGCGCTTGCCAGCCGGAGCGGTGACGCCAGCGATGAAGCCGACGATCGGCTTCTTCATGTTGGCCTTGCACCACTGAGCAGCTTCGGCTTCGTCCGGACCACCGATTTCGCCAATCATGATGACGGCGTCCGTATCCGGATCGTCGTTGAACATCTTCATGACGTCGATGTGCTTCAGACCGTTGATCGGGTCACCCCCGATACCGACGGCGGAAGACTGGCCGAGGCCCAGTTCGGTCAATTGACCGACGGCTTCGTAAGTCAGCGTGCCGGAACGGGAAACCACACCGATACGACCCTTGCGGTGGATGTGACCCGGCATGATGCCGATCTTCACTTCGTCCGGGGTGATCAGGCCGGGGCAGTTCGGGCCGAGCAGCAGGGTCTTCTTGCCGCCCTTGGCTTCTTTTTCCTTCATCTTGTTGCGCACCATCAGCATGTCGCGGACGGGAATGCCTTCAGTGATACAGATGGCCAGATCGAGGTCGGCTTCGACAGCTTCCCAGATCGCGGCTGCAGCACCTGCCGGCGGCACATAGATGACGGAAACGGTGGCGCCGGTTTCAGCGGCGGCTTCCTTGACGGAGGCGTAGATGGGAATATTGAAGATGGACTCGCCAGCCTTCTTCGGGTTCACACCGGCAACGAAACATTCCTTGCCGTTTGCGTATTCCTGGCACTTTTCCGTGTGGAACTGACCGGTCTTGCCGGTAATGCCCTGGGTGATGATCTTCGTGTTTTTGTTGATCAGGATAGACATTCGGTAGCTCCTTACTTGACCGCTTCGACGATCTTGGTGGCGGCCTCGGCCATGGAATCGGCAGAGATGATGGGCAGACCGGAATCCTTGAGGATCTGCTTGCCCATGTCTTCGTTCGTGCCCTTCATGCGGACAACCAGCGGCACGGCCAGATTCACTTCCTTGGCGGCAGCAACCACACCGGTCGCGATGGTGTCGCACTTCATGATGCCGCCGAAGATGTTGACCAGAATGCCCTTGACGTCCGGGTTCTTGAGCATGATCTTGAAGGCTTCAGTCACCTTCTCGGTCGTGGCACCGCCACCGACGTCGAGGAAGTTGGCCGGCTCGGCGCCGAACAGCTTGATGGTGTCCATGGTCGCCATGGCCAGACCGGCACCATTCACCAGACAACCAATGTTGCCGTCAAGAGAGATGTAGGCCAGATCGAACTTGGAGGCTTCGATTTCGTCCGCATCTTCTTCGTCCAAGTCGCGCATGGCGACGATTTCCGGCTGACGGTACAGCGCGTTGGAGTCAAAGTTGAACTTGGCATCAATCGCCTTGACGGTGCCATCACCTTCGTGGATCAGCGGGTTGATTTCAGCCAGCGACGCGTCGGTTTCCATGTAGCAGGTGTACAGGTTCTTCAGCGTTTCCACGCACTGCGGAATCGAGGCTTCGTTCATGCCCATGCCCTTGGCCAGTTCCAGCGCTTGCGCATCGGTCAGGCCAACCAGCGGGTTGATGAAGACCTTGACGATCTTTTCCGGGGTCTTGTGGGCGACTTCTTCAATGTCCATACCGCCTTCGTACGAAGCCATCATGGCGACGGACTGGGTAGCGCGGTCGGTCAGCGCAGCAACGTAGTATTCGTGCTGGATGTCAGCGCCTTCTTCGATCAGCAGGTTGCGAACCTTCTGGCCTTCCGGACCGGTCTGGTGCGTGATCAGCTGCATGCCCAGGATCTGGCCGGCGTACTCGCGCACTTTTTCCAGCGAGGTTGCGACCTTGACGCCGCCGCCCTTGCCGCGACCACCAGCGTGAATCTGTGCCTTGACGACCCAGACCTTGCCGCCCAGGGTTTCAGCTGCCTTGACTGCGTCATCGACGGTCGTGCAGTGAATCCCGCGCGGAACCGTAACGCCGAATTTCTTCAGGATTTGCTTGCCCTGATATTCGTGAATTTTCATGCGCTTTCCTTGCGTTGAGTTGAGTTGCGAGCATTGAGCAGCACCAAACACCCTCCGGCACTGCCCGGTTATACTTCTTCGAGCCGAAAATCTTACCACAGCCGCAACAAATTATTGCAGGCCGAAATTCATAATTACGACGTAAAAACGGCGGCTCTTCTGCCATGCGCCAACCCGGCAACTGGCAGCGTCAAGTTCGGCAAGACTAGACGATATGCGCCCGAAGCTCGGCCAAACCAGCCACCCCCGCTTCAAGTCGATCGCCGCGCAACAGGGGCCCCACCCCTGCCGGTGTGCCGGTATAGATCAGGTCACCTGGCGCTAGACACACCAGCCGGGAGAGATTGGAGACAATGTCCGCCACCTTCCAGCCCATGTCGCCCAGATCGCCCCGCTGCCGGACTTCGCCATTGACCTTGAGCCAGATTTCGCCGTGATCGGGATGCCCGATCTCCTCAACCAGTTGCAAGGCGCCGCACACGGCGGATTGATCGAAGCCTTTCCCCATATCCCAGGGATGGCCCTTGGCTTTGGCCTGGGCTTGAAGATCACGGCGGGTCAGATCGAGTCCGACACCGTAGGCCGCCACCAGGGACAAAGCCTGATCCGTACTGACATCGGCGCCCCCAGCGCCGAGCGCAGCCACCATTTCGACCTCATGATGCAAATTGCCGGTCATTGGCGGATAGTGCACGGCCAGTTCCCCGAGGCCGCCGATCAGCGCATCGCCAGGCTTGGTAAAAAAGAAGGGCGGCTCCAGACCATTGGCCTGATCATGCGCGCCCATCTCTCTCGCGTGCTCAGCGTAGTTGCGGCCAACACAAAAAATCCGTCGCACCGGAAACAGGGCGTCACGCCCGAGAATCGGCAGCGTGGGACAGGAGGGCGGTTCAAAAAGATAGGGCATGGCGGCAATGATCAGAGCATGGAAGGACAAATGTGCAATACTTGGGGCCAACTGTTGCCGATGTTAACGTGATTTTCCAATCGATGCCTGCCCCTCTCCGCCTCCTTCCCATGCTCTGGCTGGTGTTATCCCACCCCGCCTTGGCTGCCGGATTGGGCGAAATCACGATCCGCTCGCGTCTTGGTGAGCCACTGGAAGCCGAAGTCCTGCTTGCCAACGCCGCTGACGAACGTTTTTCATCGGCTTGCTTCAGCCTGCTACAAACACCGGCAGGGGATCTTCCGAGCATCACCGACGCGCGCATTCATGTCGAGAGCCGAGCCGGGCAGACGTTTCTTCGTATTGCGGGCCGCCAACCCCTGCATGAACCACTGGCCAATCTACGATTACGTGCAGGCTGCGGTTTCGAATTGCAGCGGGATTATGTGGTGATGCCGACCCTACCCCTCGCCACGCCCCAACAGCCCAGCCCGCCGGCAGTGCGCACGATCAGCAATCTGCGGGAATCACCTCCGCCGGTGACAGCACAAGCGCGCACCAAACCCCGCACGGACCGCAACAGTCTGCCCACAGCCCCACGCTACAGCGCGCCAGCACCCAAAATGCCAGCGCCCGCCGCACCTATCCCGGCCGACCCCGTTCGCACGCCAACGGAAGATCGCCTGGTGCTGGACACGGCGCCCTTTGTCGACGATCCGCGGCTGAACTCACCCGAGCATCAGGAGATGGAGGCGCGCATGTTGCGCATGGAAACCAGCCTGCGCCATCTGAATCAGGCGCTGGACTCCATTGATGCGGCCATGGCCCTGAACGTCGAGAAGCAGGCCTTGCGCCACGAACTGCAATTGACGCAATCGATTCAGCCGCTCCCCGCGCCCCCGGCAACACCGCCGGCCAAGGGCTGGCAGCGCTGGATTCAACTCTTTCTCGGCATGATGCTGGGCGGCGGCCTGACCGCACTGGCGGTCGACTGGCTGGACAAGCGAAATCCGGGACGTCGTCGCAGCATCCGCTTGAGCGTTTAGTTCACACCGGATTGTCGATATCGACAAACTCGCAGTCGAGTCCAAAGCGTTCGCGCAAATGCACCGCCAGTGCCATGACGCCGCCGCGCTCCGTTGCATGATGACCGGCGGCGAGGTAAGCCACCCCGCTCTCCCTCGCCAGATGCACGGTTTGTTCCGAGATCTCACCGGAGACATACAAGTCAGCCCCCAAAGCAATGGCCTGCTCAAAATAGCCCTGCGCGCCACCGGAACACCAGGCCACGCGGCAGATCGGCCTATCCAGCGAGCCGATTGCCAGGGGCTCACGCTCCAATACTTTCCGGATTTTCGCCACGATATCGCCCAGCGTTGCAGGGACAGCCTGCCTGCCAAACCAGCCGATGTCCTGATCGCCGAAACGCCCCTCTGGCTGCCAGCCCAGCGCCGCTGCCAGACGCGCGTTGTTGCCCAGTTCAGGGTGGGCATCGAGCGGTAGGTGATAGGCCAGCAGGCTGATATCGTGCCGAATCAGCGTTGCTAGCCGCTGCTTGCGCAGGCCGGTAATGCGCCCATCCTCGCCTTTCCAGAAATAACCGTGGTGAACAAGAATGGCGTCCGCGCCCCGGTCGACCGCAGCATCCAGCAAAGCCTGACTGGCGGTAACGCCCGCCACCAGCCGCAAGACCTCCGGCCTGCCTT
>JAKLLI010000177.1 GCA_023150195.1 Azonexus sp. | reverse complement strand
ACACCGGCGAAGCGTCGGCGCCGGTGGCCTGTTAGATGGGGCAGAAATCGGTGATCTTGCCGGGTGCGCTCAGCACGCCCCCCGCGTGCATGCCCACATTTCGCGGCAAATCTTCGAGTCGACCGGCGAGGTCAAACAGTTCGCGTACGCTCTCTGCATCGCCATCGCCTTCCATCATCTCGGCCAGCTGGGGCTCCTGCTCGATGGCTTCGGCCAACGACACCGGCTTGTTCTGGACGATGGGGATGAGCTTGGAAATCCGGTCGCACATCGAATACGGCAGACCGAACACGCGCCCCACGTCGCGGATCACCGCCTTGGACGACATCGTGCCAAAGGTCGCGATCTGGCTGACCGCGTCGGCGCCGTAATGCTCACGCACGTATTCGATCACCCGCCAGCGGTTGTCCTGACAGAAGTCGATATCGAAGTCGGGCATGGAAACCCGCTCGGGATTCAGGAAACGCTCGAACAGCAGCGCATAAGCCAGAGGATCGAGGTCGGTAATCCGCAGGGAATACGCCACCAGCGACCCCGCCCCGGAACCCCGGCCAGGACCCACCGGCACGCCGTTGTTCTTGGCCCAGTTGATGAAGTCGGCCACGATCAGGAAGTAGCCCGGGAAGCCCATCTGCAGGATGGTCTTGCACTCGAAGACCAGACGCTCGTCGTACTCGGGACGCCGCTTCAGGCGCTCTTCAGGGTCCGGATAGAGCTCGGCCAGGCGAACTTCCAGCCCTTTCTTCGCTTCCTCGACCAGATAATCGTCGATGGTCATCCCTTCCGGAATCGGAAAATCCGGCAGGAAGTTCTTGCCCAGCGTCATCTCGATGTTGCAGCGCTTGGCGATTTCCAGTGAATTTTCGAGCGCCTCAGGCAGATCGGCGAAGAGTTCGGCCATCTCGTCCTGGGTCTTGAAATACTGGGCCTGGGTATACACGCGCGGACGACGGGTATCGCCCAGCACATAGCCTTCGGCAATGCAGACGCGCGCTTCGTGCGCCTGAAAGTCATCCGGTTTCATGAACTGCACCGGGTGCGTGGCCACCAGCGGCAGACCGGTATCGCCCGCCAGATCGGCGGTTTGCTGCACCACCGCCTCCTGCTGCGGCTGACCGTAACGCTGCACTTCCAGATAGAAGGCGCCCGGGAAGAGCGCCTCCCACGCCAGCGCCCGTTCGCGGGCCAGATCAAAATTGCCGTTCAACAATGCGTCGCCGACATCGCCCAGATGCGCGCCGGACAGGGCGATCAGGCCGTCACAGCCAATTTCGGAAAACCACTCGCGGCGGATTTCAGCCCGGTCGCGCCGCCCTTGTACGGTGTAGGCGCGGGTCAGCAGCTCGCACAATTGGCGATAGCCGGTGCGATTGCGCGCCAGCAGCAAGAGCCGGCTGGCATCTTCCGGCACCAGGGGATTGGCGATCCAGACATCGGCCCCGGCAATCGGCTTTACCCCCTTGCCGCGGGCGCCGGTGTAGAACTTGACGAGGCCGAAGAGATTACCCAGATCGGTCAGGGCCAGCGCCGGCATACCGTCGGCGGCAGCGCGCTTGACGGCATCGCCGATGCGGACGATGCCATCGGTCACGGAATATTCGGAATGAAGGCGAAGGTGGACGTAGCGCGGGGAATTCATCGCCGGCATTTTACCTTGCCCGCCCGTTGCTGCGCCGCGAAGGGCAATCTTCGCAGGGAAGCCGCGCGTTACAATGCGGCCCCATGAATGCAACGCGCACGCTCCGCTCGGACTGGAAAACCCATCTGGCGCTGGCCTGTTTTCTGGGGGCCGTGGGTGCTGCCGCCTGGCAACTACCCAAACCAGCGCACCCGGTACTGGCAATGCCCGCCAGCGACACCCACGACCTGCCACCCTTGATGCTGGCCAGTGCGCCCGCGGATGCCAGCGACACCGCCCGCCAGCCCAGCCTGGCCGAATTGCCGGATGGCCGGATCGCAATGGCCTGGATGGCTGGTCCGGACAAGCACCCGGAACGCGATGCGATCTGGTTCAGCCGCCTTGGGCGACAAGGCTGGGAAACCCCCCGCGCCATCGCTAACCTGGAATCTGCTGCCGGCGACAGTTTTGCGCACATTCGCCGCGTCGACCGCCCCATGCTGCAAGCCGACGCGCGTGGCCTGAGCCTGTATTTTCTCAGTGGTGGTTTGGGGATGGCGCCGGTCAACCTGCTCAATCGCCAATTTTCTGCGGATGGCGGCGAGCAATGGAAACGCGCCCGCTGGCTTCAGAGCAGCGCCGCCGGTATCGGCCGAATCGACCTCGCGAGCCCACCGCTGCCGCTAACAGATGGCGGCCAGCTACTGATGCTGGGCAACGCGCAGCCCGGCGGCAGCGCCAGCTGGCTGCGGCTGGATGCCCGGGGGCGGATCATCGACAAGCTTCGTCTACCGGGCACATCGGCCGGCAGCGCGCCGGTCGCGGCGGCCCTCGGCCCCACCCGGCTCTGGGCCATCGTCCCCCAGCCAGAGGCCGAACCGCCGCAACTCATGCAAAGTGACGACGGAGGGCTGCACTGGCAAGTCACGCAAAAATCACTGCCGGCACTGGCCGCCCGGCAATCGCCAGCGCTTCTGCGCTTGCACGATGGCCGCCTGCTGCTCGCAGGAAATCCAGCCAGCGGCCCCGGTCAACTGAACCTCTGGCTGGGCGATCCCGAAGCCGAGCGCTGGACTCTCGTCAAAACGCTGGAATCTGCGCCCGACGGTGCTGCCAGTTTTATCGATCCCAGCCTGCTGCAAGGTCGGGACGGCCGCCTGCACCTCGCCTACGCGGCGCGTGGCCGACAGATTCGCTACCTCACCTTCACGCTCCCCGGGCTAACGGGAGCCGGCACATGAATCTGCTCGCTGCCTACGGCCTACTCGCGCACGGCCTGATTTTCGGGGCACTGGTCAGCCGCTTGCCCATCGGTTTTTTGCAGGCGCGCGCGGGTCTCGCCGGCACTGCGCTGGCCTTGGTGGTGGGCATCGCGCCAGCCATGCACGCTTTCTTCGGCACCCCGTCCGCCACCTTGCTGGCACTGGCTATCCTGCAACTGGCTGGCTATCGGCACAGCACGCTCAGCCCCGCCGGCGCCGGCGCTCTACTCCTGTTCGCCTCACTGTATTTCACCGCCGCGTTAGGCTGGGGGCCTCTCGACCCCTACGGCCTCGGGTTTCAGCCCTGGGCGCTACTGGGCGGGCTGCTGCCTGTGGGCCTCGCGCTCTGGTGGCGCAGGCTGCATCTCTGGCTGGGCATCCTGAGCATCGACCTGCTGCTCTACGCTGCCGGGGTTTTCGACAATCTCTGGGATGCCTTGCTGGATCCGCTGTTGATCCTGCTGGCGGGTGTGATCTTGCTCCGCCAGCAGATCTTGCGTGCCCTCGCGAAACGGGCACGCCCTCGTCAAACTTAACGCAGACGCGCGGTGATCGCCGCGACCCGCGCACCGTAAAGGCGAGCGGTTTCCAGATCCCCACTCGGCACCTCATTGGCGCTGGCGTCGGCCGGCGTTTGCACCAGCAAGCCCACGGAGCCGCCCAGGTTGTTGACGTCAGCCCGGGTGGCGGCCTTGGTGTTGGCCGGCAACAAGCCCAGACTGACCCACAGGCCGCCATGCTGGGAGGCCAGCGTTTGCAGGGCAATCATCGTTGCTGCCTTGTCGCCGTTCATGCTGGCAGAGTTGGTAAAACCACCAAAAACCTTGTCTTGCCACAGTCGACCGAACCAGGCCTTGGATGAGGCATCGGCAAATTTCTTGAACTGCCAGCTCGGCCCGCCCATGTAGGTCGGCGTCCCGAAAATGATGGCATCCGCCGCCGCCAGGGCTTCCCAAGCCGCCTCGGGCAGATTGCCTTCGCTGTCGATGGCCAGCAGTTCGCCGCCGGCGCCTTGGGCAACGGCCTCGGCAACGCGTTGAGTGTGGCCGTAGCCGGAGTGATAAACGATGAGGATTTTGCTCATGATGTTTCCTTGTTGAGGTAAAGAATGAAAGCCTTAAACAGGCGGTAGATCGAACAGCAGAAACTCGGCCGTCGCCAGCGCCGAAAATGTCAGGGCGCCAAGATCAGCGATGGCCGCCCCATCGCCGGCTCGGAGCCGGGTGTCGTTCAGGAGAAGTTCTCCTGAAACCAGTTGGACCCAGCCCAGACGACCGGAAGCCAGTGGCGAAGTCAGTGTTTGCCCTGCCGGCAATACCGCCACACTGACACGGGCATCCTGACCGATACGCAGACTGCCATCGCGGCCATCCGGGGAAGCCAGCAGCAAAAACTCGCCCGGATGGCTGTCGACCGGGAACAACTTTTGTTCCCAGGAGGCTTCGCCACCCGGCGCGGCCGGCAGCAGCCAGATTTGCAGCAGATGCACGGCCTGATCCGGCGAAGGATTCACTTCGCTGTGGCGCACGCCACGACCCGCGCTCATGCGCTGGGCCTCGCCGCGGCGGATGGTGTCGCCATTCCCCAGACTGTCCCGATGGGCAAGTTCCCCCGAGAGTATCCAGGTGATGATTTCCATGTCGCGATGTCCGTGCATGCCAAACCCCATTCCCGGGGCAATCCGGTCCTCGTTGATGACACGCAGGGCGCCCCAACCCATGTGGGCAGGATCGTTATATTAACCCGGCAAATAGACAGGGCATTTTGATATGATTACGACATGGAAAAAGAAGATGCCCGCAAGCTCAGCCCTGAGCAACAAAAGGAGAAGCGCAAGATAGCGCTTCGGATGCGAATGAACGGACGCGAGTTTT
>JAKLLI010000176.1 GCA_023150195.1 Azonexus sp. | reverse complement strand
GTCGTGCTTGATGCCAAGCAGGATCTCAACGAGGTGATTACCATCGGCGAAGAGGATGTAGATGGTCTCAAGGGAACGCGTTCCCGTTTGCCGGTCGGCACGACCATGACCCGGGAAACCGCGATGTTGCTGGCCTTGATGTCATCGGAGAACCGTGCGGCACATGCGCTGGGGCGCCATTATCCCGGCGGGTTGCACGCCTTTGTCCAGGCCATGAATCGCAAGGCGCAGGCCCTGGGAATGCGCCGCTCCAGTTTTGAGGAACCCACCGGATTGTCGAGCAACAACGTGTCGACCGCGCACGACTTGGCGCGCATGGTGACCGCGGCAGCCCGTTACCCGGAAATCCGCATGTTCTCGACCACCGCTGAAGCCAAGCTGGAACTCAATGGACGTATCCAGACCTTCGGGAATACGAATGCACTGGTGCGCAGTGACAACTGGCAGATCGGCTTGTCAAAAACAGGCTATATCGCCGAGGCGGGTCGTTGTTTGGTGATGCAGGCCTGGGTGGCGGACCAACCGGTGGTGATCGTATTGCTGGATTCGGAAGGCAAGATGACTCGCGTCGGGGATGCCAACCGGATCAAGCGCTGGATGGAAAGCGCCGGTGTGACCAAGGGTGCCGGGCCGGCTTGAATATGGGGATGACGATTTTTCAAAAGGCGGCGATTGCCGCCTTTTTTATTTGCGTGGGCTGATGTAACCCAGCGCCTTGGAAACCGCATCGGCGGTTTCGCGCACCTGTCTGGCCCAATCGGGATCGTGACGATCTGCTGGTGCGGAGACGGAGAGCGCCGCGACCACTTGCCCTTCGTCGTCGTGGATCGGCGCGGCGACGCACTTCAGGCCCAGTTCGGCCTCTTCGTCATCGTAGGCAATGCCATGACGACGCACCTTGTCGAGCTCTTTTTCAAGGGCTTCAAGGGTAGTCAGGGAATGCGGCGTCTTGCCCGGCAAGCCGGTGCGGCGGGCGTATTCGCGGAGTTTTTGCGTGCTTTCCGACGCCAGAAAGAGTTTGCCCAGCGAGGTCAGATGCAAGGGCGCCCTGCCGCCAACAAGATAGACCACGCGCACCAGCGCGCGCCCGGACGAGGTGCGTTCCAGATACACGATTTCATCGTCGTGGCGGGCGCCCAGATTGATCGCCTCGCCAATGCGTTCATGCAGGGCTTGCATGTAAGGCAGGGCGACTTCGCGCAAATTGATGCGCGACTTGACGATATTCCCCAATTCCAGAAGACGGATGCCCAGTCGGTAGCTGCCCGCATCATGGCGTTCGACGAAGCGCGCCTGCGTCATCGCGGCCAGAATCCGGTGGGCGGTCGAAGGGTGGAGATCGGTCGTACTGGCAAGCTGTTTAAGGCTGACGGCTTCCGGGGCGGCAGCGAGCGCATCCAGCAGTGACATCATGC
Source organism: Azonexus sp. (assembly GCA_023150195.1). GTDB lineage: Bacteria > Pseudomonadota > Gammaproteobacteria > Burkholderiales > Rhodocyclaceae > Azonexus. The sequence continues at coordinate 3,373 of JAKLLI010000176.1, read as the reverse complement.
GTTCGATGACCTGGATGGAGCCTGGTGCTTTGGCGGATTCGCCGGCGGCGTCTGACAACTTGATTCCTTTATTCTCGGGGTTTGGGTAGCATTCCCTACCTCTGCCTTCTTGTGCGGCGCAATATTAGCATGCGCATTGCCCTCTACGTTACTTGCCTGATTGACCTGATGCGACCGTCGGCCGGCTTTGCTGCGCTGCGGCTGCTCGAATTGACAGGAGCGGATGTGCATGTGCCTGAAGGGCAAACCTGTTGCGGTCAACCGGCCTGGAGCGCGGGAAATCGCCCGCTGGCGATCAATCTGGCGAAGAAAGCTGTCGCCGAGCTTGAGGCCTACGATGCGGTGGTGATTCCATCCGGATCGTGCGCGGATCACCTGCGCCATCGCTATCCCGAATTGTTGAAGGATGATCACGCATGGTCTGCCCGGGCGGCCAGCGTGGCGGCTCGCTGTCATGAACTCAGTGATTTTTTGGTGAATGTCCTGCCCCTGCCCGAGGTCCCGGGCACATTCGACGGTTCGGTCACTTACCACGATTCCTGCAAGGGTTTGCGCCAACTCGGGATCAAGACGCAACCACGCGCCTTGCTGGCGCGGGTTCAGGGCTTGAGCTTGCGTGAGATGCCGGATTGCGAAGCCTGTTGTGGCTTTGGCGGGGCATTTTCGGTGCGTTTTGACGCCATTTCGACACGGATTGTCGATGACAAATGCGATACCATTCTGGCGACGGGCGCGGATGCCATCGTTGGCGGCGATCTGGGCTGCCTGTTGAATATTGAAGGTCGTTTGCGGCGACGGGGCGACACGGAAACCCGTGTCTTGCATTTTGCCGAAGTGCTGGCAGGTGGAAGCGGCAGCTGATGGCCACAGGATCTTCACGTGCCATGTACTTCAAGGCCTCAGCGGGCTTGAAGCTGAACAATCCGGTGCTGCAGGCGGCGCTGAAAAAAGCGCAACCGCTATTTACCGCCAAACGGCGCAAGGGTATGGCTTCTTTGGCAGCAGATGGCCTCGATTTCGAGACGACAAGGGCGGCGGCTGCCGCCATTCGCCAGCGCGTGCTGGACGATCTTGAGCACTGGCTGAAAACCTTTGAACAAAAGGCGCTGGCGACGGGGGCCGAGGTGTTGTGGGCACGGGATGGCGCGGAGGTCAGTCGCCTGGTCGTTGAATTGGCGCAACGCCATGGCGTGCGTACCGTCACCAAATCCAAGTCCATGCTCTCGGAAGAGGCGGGATTGAACGCTGCGCTGTCAGCCGCAGGCATTCGTCCGGTGGAGACGGATCTGGGCGAATACATCGTGCAACTGGCCAAGGAGCCGCCTTCGCATATCATCGCCCCGGCAGTGCACAAAACCATCGGTGAAGTGGACAGCTTGTTTGCCGAGGCGCACGGTCGACCGCCGCAAAGCCGAACTTCTGCCGATATTCCCCTGCTGGCCAAAGAAGCCCGCCAGGTATTGCGAGCGCAGTTTCTGGCGGCCGACATGGGCATTTCCGGCGCGAATTTCCTGATTGCGGAAACCGGCTCAGCGGCGCTCATGACCAATGAGGGCAACGGGCGCATGGTGACGACGCTGCCGCGTATTCATGTGGTGGTGACCGGCATCGAAAAAATTGTCCCGACCCTGGCGGATTTTGCCACCTTGATGCGTTTGCTGCCGCGCTCGGCCACCGGGCAGGATATTTCCAACTATGTTTCGCTGTTGACCGGTGTACGCCGCGAAGGAGACGACGAAGGGCCGGAAAAAACCGTTTTCATCCTGGTGGATAATGGCCGCGCCAATTTGCTCGGTGGGCCCTTCGAGGCGATGTTGCGCTGTATTCGCTGCGGTGCCTGCATGAATCATTGTCCGGTGTATTTTGCCCTGGGCGGTCATGCATACGGCTGGGTGTATCCGGGGCCAATGGGCTCGGTGTTGACGCCGCTGTTCAGCGGGATCGAGCAGGCGCTGGATTTGCCGCATGCCTCGACGGGCTGCAATCAATGCGGCAGCGTGTGTCCGGTGGGTATTCCCTTGCCCGACTTGATGCACGGCCTGCGTGAGGTGCAGAATGCGCGCGGACTGCTGGCCCCCGGCGAACGCCGGGCGCTGGCGCTGTGGGGCTGGATTGCGGCACGACCCCGCTGGTATCGGTGGATGACGCGCCTGGCGGCACGCTACTTGTCATGGCTGGCCGGCGATGCGCAACGGATTGAGGTTTTCGGGTTATTGCCCGAGTGGACCGCAGGGCGCGATTTGCCGATGCGCAGTCGTAAAACGTTTCAAGAACAATACGCAGCAAGAAAGAGAGATTGAGCATGGAATTCGCACCTGAAGGCCCGATGGCCATTCCCTTGTGGATCAATGGCCGCGCCTACCTGACCGTGGGGGACAGTTTTTTCGATGTGCTGAATCCGTTGACCGGACAGGCGCTGCGCCGTGTCCCGATGTGCGGTGCCAGCGAGGCGGCTGAGGCCATCGCCGCCGCGCGTGAAGCGCAGCCCGCCTGGGCAGCGATGGGCATGAATGCCCGCCGGGTCTGTTTGAATGCGCTGGCCGATGCCTTGGCCCGCTACGCCGGCCATTTTGCCAAGCTGCTGGTTCAGGATCTGGGGATCGATGAGGCGGCAGCGGCGGCCGAAATTGCCGCGGCCGAAACCGCGCTGCGGGGTGTTTCCGTTGGCCACGCCGGCGTGGTGGCCGTGGTGGTCGATGCAACGCAGCCCCTGGCGGGCTTGGCCTTGGCGATGGCACCGGCCTTGCTGGCCGGCGCGGCGGTCGTGCTCAAGCCCAGTCTGAAAGCGCCCTCGGCGGCCTATGCCTTGTGTGAATTGACGGGTCGCGTCGACTGGCCGGCGGGCGTGGTGAATCTGCTGCATGGCGACGCACCGGCAATTGTCGGTTTGTGCGCGGCAGGGGCTGAGCGGCTGCTGTATGTTGGCGACGCGGCGCTGGGGCAGCCGGTGGCTGAACTGGCTGCCGCCGCGGCGGTGCCTTTTGAAGTCTTGACGGGCTGATGCCGGTGAGTTGCGCCCGTGATGAAATTTTGGCGCGGGTGCGTACGGGGGCGTGTCAGCAGAAACCGGCGATCGGCGGTGTTGACCGTGAGGCGCTTAATCCACAACCCGTGCTCCCTGCTGGACTGATTGAGCGTTTTCAGGACAAGGCGCTGGCGCAAGCCTGCACGGTTGTGCGGGTGGCTGCGTCAGCGCTGGCACCCGCGGCCGTGCGGCAGTTTCTGGACGAGATTGGGGCATCACCCGTGGCCGTTGTAACGCCTGAGTTGTCCAATCTGGATTGGGCCGACGCTGGGGTGGCCGTGGCGGCACGCGCTGCGGTCGACGCCGATCAGGTCGGGATTTCCGGAGTCTATTGCGCCATTGCTGAAA
>JAKLLI010000175.1 GCA_023150195.1 Azonexus sp. | reverse complement strand
GTGCTGGGCAATGGTGGTCAGGTCCGGCGCCTTGAACAGTTTTTTGCCCGGGGGGCCTTCCATGGGCTCGGTTTCGCGATCGGCATAGAGCGGGTGGCCGGCATCGGTCCCGAATTTTTTGTACGTGCCCGTGGTGTCGTGGCAAGCCAGACAATCCACGTTGTTCTGGTTGGCAAAATCAAAATTCTTGTCGGTCCAGCCATAGCCAGCATGGCAACTGGTACAGCGCGGCTCGTTGGAAATGGGCGAGCCGCAGAAATTATTGGCTGCCCATTTCTTGCCCAGCGTTTTGCCCGTGGTCGGACTTTGGGTTTCCCAGGTCCAATGCACGCTCTTCATCACCTGATGGCCGGCCAGGTTGTGGCAGGAGAGGCAGACCTTGGTAATTTCCGGACCGCTGGTGAAGGGGCCTTTCAAGGCCTCCAGCTTGCTGTGATCGGTGGTGGACTTTTCAGCGGTCGCTGTCTTCGCCAGAACTGGCGCCGTTGCCGGGGCATCTGCGGCGTGTGCGCTCAGCACGCCGAACAAGAGGCAGATCCCCGCGAACAGATTCACATGAAGTCTCATGTGCTCTCCCGTGGACAAATTTGCAGAAGTCCGACCTCCCCAAGTCGAAGCATTCTGCCGGCGCAGGCTAACAGCAGGATTATAAGCCAAGTCTTATATAAGACAATGCGAATTTGCAGAGATTTGTTGCATTGTTACGGTCAACCCCGCCTTACGGACATTTTTGCGGGTTTCTGCAAGCCGTGTGGTTGATGGGGAGTGTCGCAGGCCATGCTAGAATCGCGGCCATTCCGAATTTGTCCGAGGGCAGAAAAATGGGTGTTGTTGATAGCGGTTACGTGTCCGATCACACGCGCTGGATGAACGAGCAGATGGAAAAGAATCCGCAGTGGGCTGACGACCAGAAGGCCGGGCGTGCGCTGTGGTGGGACAAGCAGCAAACCGTCGAGACGACGACGCGCAATGCCGAGTCCAAGGTCGCGCAGAAACCGTATCCCTACGACGTGAATTTCTTCGGCGAATAAGCGAGTCAATTTCGCAGCGCTTGCGGGTTCCATCTGCGGTTATCCCCATCTGCGGTTATCCAATTCGCAGGCGTAAAAAAAACCGGCCCTTGAGCCGGTTTTTTGTTGCCGGGAAAACTTAGCCCGTCAGCGGCTTGACCACGCGCTTGACGGCCGTGTCTTCCGGATGCGGGTGGATGGTGAAGCCCAGGCTGGTCATCAGGCGGAACATCTTGGTGTTGGTGGAAAGCACATCACCTACCACCGCGCGATAGCCCTTGAGGCGGGCGGTGTCGATCAGCGCCGTCATCAACTTGCGACCGACGCCACACTTCTGCCAATCGTCGCCCACGGCCAGTGCAAACTCGACGGACTCGCCATCGGGATTCAGCACGTAGCGGGCGACCCCAATCTGGGATTCCTTGCCGGTGTCTTCATCGGTCAACGTGGCTACCAGCGCCATTTCGCGGTCGTAGTCGATCTGGGTGAAGCGGACCAGCATGGTTTGCGTCAGTTCGCGCAGCGTATCCATGAAACGGTAGTAGCGTGATTCGTCGGACATGGCCTTGACGAATTCCTGCTCCATGTCGGCATCTTCCGGACGGATCGGGCGAATAGTGACCACCTGGCCGTCGTTCATCGTCCATTCCTGGATCAGATGGACCGGATAAGGGTAGATCGCCATGTGAGCATAGCGGTCGCCACTTGCACTCGCAGCGTGATCGATGACGATGCGGGCGTCGGCAGCAATGGCACCATGTTCGTCCACGATCAGCGGATTGAGGTCCATCTCGATGATCCACGGCAATTCGCAGACCATTTCGGAAATGCACAGCAGGACTTCCTTGAGTGCTTCGCGGTCGACCGGCGGCATGTTGTGAAATTGATCGAGAATCTTGGAGGTGCGGGTCGATTCGATCAGGTCCTTGGCCAGGAACTTGTTCAGCGGGGGCAGGGCCACCGAACGGTCGCTGAAGATTTCGTTGTCGAAGCCGCCGGCACCAAAGGTGATCACCGGCCCGAAGATCGGATCGCGGATTACACCGATCATGATTTCCCGACCATTCGGGCGGGACAGGAAGGGCTCGATGGAAACACCGTTGATCTTGGCATTCGGATGGCGCTTTTGCACCGTGTCGATGATGTCGTGGTAGGCATTGCGCACGGCCGGCGCATTGCCGATGTTCAGACGGACACCGCCGGCATCGGACTTGTGCGGCAGATCCGGCGAATCCACCTTCATCGCGACCGGGAAACCGATCTGCTCGGCCAGTAGCAGGGCTTCGGTGGCGGTGCGGGCGACCATGGTCTGGGCAACCGGCACCTTGAAAGCGCGCAGGATGGCCTTGGATTCCATTTCAGACAGCACCTTGCGCCGTTCGGCGAGCAGGGCTTCGATCAGCATCTTGGCGCCTTCGGCTTCCGGGCGGCCAAACTGGCGCGTCGGCTCCGGTGTTTGCAGGAGCAGCTTCTGGTTGCCGTAGTACTTGGAAATGTGGTGGAAGAGTTCGATCGCGGTTTCCGGCATGCGGAAGGCCGGGATGCCGGAGTCTTCCAGCAATTTGCGGGCGGCAGCCACCTGTTCCTCGCCCATCCAGCAACAGATGATGCGGCGGTTGAGCTTGTCCGAGACTTCGACGATGGCCTTGGCTACGCCCATCGGGTCGGTCATGGCTTGTGGTGAGAGCATGACCAGCGTGCTGTCGACATTCGGGTCCTGCGTGACCGCGAGAATGGCGTCGCGGTAGCGCTCCGGCGTTGCGTCACCAGCGATGTCGATCGGGTTGCTGTGCGACCACGTGGCCGGGAGGACCTTGTTGAGCACGCCCATGGTTTCGGGCGAAAGCTGGGCCAGCGGAATGCCGAGATCGCCGGCACGGTCGGCGGCCATGGCGCCCGGGCCACCGCCATTGGTGATGATCGCCAGGCGGTCGCCGGCGGGGCGGAACTTGGAGGCCAGGGCCTTGGCGGCATAGAACAGCTGGCCGACATTCTTGACGCGGACCACGCCGGCACGGCGAACTGCGGCGTCGAACACAGTGTCCGAAACCGCCGCCATGCCGGAGTGTACGGTGGCTGCATGCGAGCCGGCTTCGTGGCGGCCCGCCTTGAGCAGGATGATCGGCTTGATGCGGGCGGCAGAACGCAGCGCGCTCATGAAGCGGCGGGCGTTACGGATACCTTCCACGTACATCAGGATGTAATGCGTGCGGCTGTCGTAAATCAGGTAATCAAGGATTTCGCCGAAATCCACGTCGGCGGTCATGCCCAGCGAAATCACCGAGGAGAAACCGACCTGATTGGCTTTGGCCCAGTCCAGCACTGCCGAGCACATGGCGCCGGATTGCGATACCAGCGCCAGATTGCCCGGGCTCGCCGTGATTTTGGTAAAGGTGGCGTTCAGGCCGAGTTCCGGGCGGATGATGCCCAGACAGTTGGGGCCAAGAATGCGCACGTTGTAGGAACGGGCGATTTCCATCACCTTGCGTTCCAGCGCCGCGCCGATGTGCCCGGCCTCAGAGAAGCCGGAGGCGATCACGATGACATTGCGCACGCCGCTGCGGCCGCATTGTTCGATCAGTTGCGGCACGGTTTGCGGGCGGGTGGCGATGACCGCCATTTCGACCCGGGCGCCGATTTCCTCGATCGACTTGTAGGCCTGCTGACCGAGGATGGTTTCGTGCTTGGGATTGATCGCGTAGAGGCGACCCTTGTAGCCCGAGCCCAGAATGTTCTTGAAAATGACGTTACCGACGGAATTTTCACGTTCCGAGGCGCCAATGACGGCCACCGATTTCGGTTCGAAAAGTGCGGTGAGATAGTGCTGTTCAAGCATGATGAGCCCCTTTGAAGGCTGTTATTGTGCAGTGCGAAATTTTCCCATATTCGCAGGGCGGATGCCATTGCGGCATTGTGGTTATTACTTAGTCGACGAGCTGGCAATCCAGATGGAAGGATTGGGCAAGGGCACGGTGAACCGGGCATTTGTTGGCAATTTCGAGGAGGCGCAGGCGTTCGGCCAAAGTCAGTTCGCCATGGAGCGAAATTTCGCGGTGGATGCAGTCACGCAACTCGCCCTCGACCTCACGTTTTTCGTGGCGCAGGCGGACCTCGACCGACTTGAGCGCAAGTGCCTTGCGTTCCGCATACATGCGCAAGGTCATGGAGGTGCAGGCGCCCAGGCCGGCCATGACGAAATCAAACGGCGCCGGGCCCTGGTCACTGCCGCCCATGGCGGTCGGCTCGTCGGCAATCAGCCGGTGCTGGCCCGCGACGACGTCCTGCTGGTATCTTCCCTGTCCATTCTCTCTGACCACGACACTGCCTGACATGATGCACTCCCGGAATCAACAGCCTTCTATGATAGCGCCATCGGCCTGGGTTGAGGCCTATCTTGATTGCTTGCCGGTATCCGGTCGGGTGCTGGATCTGGCCTGTGGTCAAGGCCGTCACGTGCGCTTGCTGGCCAATGGAAAACGCGAAGTGCATGCGGTCGACCGCGATCCTGAGGCGCTTTCCGGGCTGGCGAGCTTACCGGGTGTGCAAACGCGCCGGCTGGATCTGGAAACGGAAAGCTGGCCGCTGGCAGGCGAGCGGTTCGACGGAATTGTCGTGACCAACTATCTTTGGCGTCCGCAGCTGGACGCTTTAACAGGCTGCTCAAAAACCCCAGCCAGCCGATGCCAATGAGATAATGGCGACCTGGTCAGGACGAGATTGAAGAAGATGAGAACGGCGGATACCACACAGCACGCGATGTTCAGCTATCGGAGTTTGGAGGAGCGG
>JAKLLI010000174.1 GCA_023150195.1 Azonexus sp. | reverse complement strand
TCACATTGATGATGTCGGCCACCACATGCCGGCTGTCTGCTGCGGTTTCTGCAATATGCCGCAACCAAGCGCGTCCCTGATCGTCCAGAGGGCGAACGTTCAAGTAGCGTCGCAAGGCAGCAATCAAGTTGGTGCGCGCCGTCGTTCGGTCGAACTGTCGAAGTTCATCGGCCTTGGCTGGCCGATACCCCGTTTGGGCCACAATGTGTTGGCGAATCGCTGACGGTACATCCCTGATGTGGACGAAGTACCCAAGACGCTGAAACAGCTTCAGGTAGATGAAGGCAGCCGAGCGAGCAATCGGACGCTTGACCGTCTTGTCGATGAACGCGACTTCATCGGGCGTCAGTGTATAAACCTCGTCGAGATCCTGTGCTGATGGGTCTGCTTTCAGCCGGGGATATGCGGTCTCGTGAAGTTGGGTCATGTCGGATCAATCCCAATGCTTGCCGCTCACCGGATCGCGGCATACCGCCTCCAGGAAGCACTCACGGGCATCGGCAATTCGATGGAGTTCGTCGAGCAAGGTGTAGAGGTGCTCGTCCAGGGTGTCGTTTGAAGGCGTCGGGACGGAAATCCGGTATCGACGGCCATCCTCATCCAGCGGTTGCGCCTGAAATCGGGCAAGGCAGGTACTCGCCATATCCCGCAAGGCATTGGCGACACCACGTCGACCACCGTTGAAGGGCGATAGATCGATGGTAACCTCGATCGTTGTGAGGGTGACCTCGGACAAGCCCGGCAACTGCGGCGTCGAAACGCCCATTGTTTCCGGCAACATCCGATCCAGCCCCTGCTCGAATCGCGCTTTCTGGTCAGGGCTGACCCCATCCAGATAGCGCATGGCAGCCTTCACGTCGCGCCAGCCCACGTAACTCATCAACTCCCGGATATCCCAGCCGCTCATGCCTGCCCACTGGGCGAACCCACGGCGTAGCGAGTGACTGCTGAAAGACTCGGCATCAGCCACGCCGGCCTGGCTAAGTAATTTTCGCAGCATGGGAATGATGCTGCTCGGGGTCAGTTCAACCTCGGATAGATGTCCCCACCGGTCGACCTTGCGGAATAGCGGTCCCGCCGTCAGTTTGGACAAAGCCAGCCAGTCTTCGACTGCCTCGACCGGGCACAGCCGGGACAGTGCCGGGCAGGAGTAACTTCGGCCTTCCAGGTTGCGATCCCCCTTGCTGCGGGGCAAGAAACAGGTCAGCCCCTCGCCGGGCTTGATTTCGATGAACTCGATGCGAAGGTTAGCCAGTTCGTCGGAGCGGAACCCGCGCCAGAAACCGAGGAGAACCAAGGCTCGATCACGGGTATGTCGTAGGGCATTGGCCGAATCCCCCCGGCAAACCGCTGCTGCCGTGGCTGATGTCAGCCAGTCGGCAACACTGCGCAGGATTTCCAGTTCCAGCGGCTTGGCCCGTTTCTCCTGGGCTGGATGCAGGGTTCGGATACCTTTCAACACTTGCCGGATCTTCAGTGCCTTGGTCGGGTCCGGAAAACCATGATCCTGATGCCACCGCGACAGCTGCGGAATCTCCATTTAGTTGACCACCCAAACGCATCACACCTGACCAGGCAATCTCCTTCGACCTGACCGCCGATTTCGTCCAGTTGACCACCCCGCCGAAACGGGGTGGCTTTTTCAGGTTGAATGCGGTCAGGTTTTCTTCGCCCGAACCTTCCGCATCGACTCCCCCTTCAGGTTCATGAAATGCGCCCGATGGACGATCCGGTCCAGAATTGCATCAGCTACCGTTGGATCATTAAACAGGTCGTACCACTTCTCCGGCGGGAACTGGCTGGTGATCAACAGCGATCCCTGCATCGACTGCTGATCAATGATATCCAGCAAGATCGGCCCAAGATGGACGTCGATCCCACCAATACCAAAGTCGTCGATGATTAGCAGTTGCGTCTTCACCAACTGACGGCGCAGCTTTGGCAAAGAGCCGTCAGCCTGCGCCGTCACCAGATTCTCGAAGAGTAGCGTCGCTGTCGTGAAATAGACGGAATAACCCGAACGACACGCTTGCTTGCCGAATGCGCAGGCCAACCAGGATTTGCCGGTTCCCGTCACTCCTGTCAGCGCCAGATTCTGCCGCCGAGCAATCCAGCCACAATCGCCCAAGCTAGCGACCATCGCTGGGTCAATCCCCCGACTTGCCCGGTAGTCCATATCCTCCAAGCAAGCAGAGGGCTGGCGCAATTTTGCTGACTTCAGCAAACGCTCAATCTTCCTGCCATCACGATCATTGACTTCAGCATCAAGCAGCATGGCAAAACGCTCGTCGAAACTCAGCTTTTGCGTCTGCGGCTCGTCCAACTGCCGGTTCAGTACCCGCAACATGCCGTGCAGGCCAAGCGCCTGCAGTTGGGTTGTCGTCTGGTGATTTAGCATGCCACACCTCCTTGTTGTGCGTAGTATTCGGCGCCGCGCAGATTGCCGTGTTTCTGCACCCAGGCGGTCGGCTCGACCGGCAAGCGCTGATCGCTCCGATTGCTGATGATGGCTTTCAAGCGCGGGAACGACAGCACGCCAATCTTCACGGCAAATGCGCATGCGCTATCCAGGCGATCATGGTTTTGCTCCTCGCGCACCCAGCGCCGGAGGTTGCGAACTGATTTCACCCCGTTGGCAAAATCACGCCGCTGCTGCAAATTGCCTCGCACCCAGGCCAGCACGTTGGGACCAATCTCCTCAGCCCATCCCAGCATGGCGTCCGGATCTTGCTCGCTTTGCCGTAGATGCTGGATCGGCATATGCTCCTGAAGGGTTTTATGGCCTGGCGTCGCCAACAAGGTGTGGCTGGCAATCCGATGACGGTTCAACAAAACCTCGATCGTCGTGCTGGTCGCCCGCAGGTCGACCACATGCTTGCGATACTGGTAGGGCACTGAATAGAAACTGCCCGCATACTCGACGTGGTAATCCTCGGCGACACGAACCTTGTATTTCCAGTCCACGCACTCGTAGGCGTGAACCGGCAACGGGCGCAGCGCCGGTTGATCAAGTTCAGAAAAACGCTGCGCCCGACTCTGCTTGTATTTCTTGCTGACCTTGTGGTTCATCCACTCAATCCGCTTGGCGATCTCGACATTGAGTTCGTCGACGCTGAAGAAGGTCCGCTTACGCAACGGCGCCAGTACCCAGCGCTGCACGATCTGTACGCCGACCTCGGCCAGGGATTTATCCTTCGGCTTGCGACTGCGCGCCGGATTGATCAGCACGTCGTAATGTTCGGCGCAGTCGGCATAGGCGGTATTGGTAATGATCTCCTGCGGCGTGTGCTTGATCACTGCCGATTTCAGGTTGTCGGGCACCACCTGCTGAGGGACTCCGCCGAAGAACTCAAAAGCCTTCACATGGCAGGCAATCCAGTCGGCGATCTTCTGCGACGGAACGGCATACGCAAAGGTATAGGACGAACCGCCCAGCACGCCGACAAATACTTGTGCTGGCGTCTCCTCGCCCGTGTCCGGGTTGGTGATCGGCATCGTCCGGCCGCAGAAATCGACGAACAGTTGGTCACCCGGCTTGTGGAATTGCCGCATGCTCATCCGCTGGGTCTTGAGCCAAGCCTTGTAACGCTTTTGAAACTGCGAATAGCTCAGGCAATCGGCCAGGCGTTCATGATTGGCCTGGCGGTACTCTTCCCAGAGCAGGCTCAAGGTCATATCCCTCTGGGCCAATTCCTCGCGGACCACATCCCAGTCGGGAATGATCTTGCCGGAAGGATTTTGGTTGCGGGCCGTGCCAAGACGAATGGCAAAGGCGTGGTCGTCGAGTACCGACAGGTCGGCGTGAGTTAGGCCAGTGGCCGTCAGCCGGGTGCGCATCAATTCGACTGTATTGTGCGAGATCGAGAGCTGGCGCCCAATGGTGCGGCTGGTCAAATCTTTATCGATCAGGCGAACAATGTCGCGCTGAACGGGGATGGGGGTTTTCATGAAATCTCCTTGGCTGCCTAGTGGCAACGTTCCTGAAATTGAGGAATGCACGAGGCCGGCCGGCACTTGACGCCGGCGCTTAAGGCAAGGAGAATCAATGTGTCACCCGGTAGGAATGACATCTCCAAAGAAGGGCTCTGGACTCCACTCCTGAGCCCTTCTTGCCATGTGGCCTCGATCTTTACTGCTGCGATCGGGGTCAACTCATGGCGTATCCTCCCTATGACTTTGCCGCTGCCGCGGCTTGAAGATGTAGCGCTCAGGCCAAATCTCTTCGATCTTCAGCCCAAGCAGGCTGGCGATATGCTGGGCAACCGCATAGGCGGTGATTCGGCCGTGGATCACATTGCTCACCACGCCACCCGAGACGCCGACATCCTGGGCGATTTGTGCCTGTGTTTTGCCGAGACGGCGCAGGCGATAGTTGATCTCAATGGCATCCATGGTTAGTAGAGGTGACATGCCTTCCTTCCGGGAGTAATCTATCTCTCAATAGCAAACGAAATTCGCGATAGCGATAAATATACGCTCAATGAGAACCTCAAATCAAGAAATTTCTGTAGCCCCTTTGCCTGGATTAGACGGGTTCGCTACGCGTGTCGGGCAGGCCATTGCTCACACTGGCCTGAACCAGTCCGAGTTTGCCCGGCAACTCGGTGTCTCGGCAGGGTTCGTCAGTGATGTCGTGCGTGGACAAAAAATTTACTGCGTACCGTCCGCCTGCAAATCGCTGTTGCCCGCTCGGCGGTCATCGATGCCAATCCAACCGCCAAAGCCTTGTTGCTGCTGATCCGCGATGGGCGTTTGCAGGAAGCGACAGCGGAACCAGAGATCAAGGAGTTTCTCGACCTGATCGCGCCGACAGACCCGGATGCTGAATTGGCGATGGAACTCTACAACGGCCAACTCTGGACCAACGACCCCGGCGCCCAACGCCGCAACTTGCTGGCGGCAGCCATTGCCCACTTTGAAGCCCGCAAACCGATCGACAAGGTGGCTGCGCTGGCACGCTCATCCGGCAGCACCACGACGCTGCAAATCAATCTCGGCAGCGGTAACCGGAATGCCGGGCGGGACTACTTCGAGGGCTGAATTGTTTTACCAACCCTGATGGAGTGTTTCCATGGACGAGCAACGGCAATACGACGAAGTCATTCAACTGATCCTGGGCAACAACAACCGAAGTGCCGGTCGGGATTACTTCGAAATTTTCATACCTGGTTCGATTAAGCTGGCTTTGGCCACTTGGAGCAAAGCGAAGCTTGATCGCATCGCCAAGGACAACTACCGACTGTTCCGCTATCGCTTTGGCTTCACGGCAACTTCCGTGGTGCGCGAGAAGGTGATCGATTTTCAGAACACGTATGACTTGTCCGACAGTGAAATCCGCTGGTTGAAACGTGCCGGCCATCTGCGCATCACCAGGACCGAACTGACGATAGATGCGAGTCGACTGATGCCGATCTATGCGCACCTTACATCAGCTGACGTTCGGTGTTCTGTGGTTTGGCATCGGCGCCATCTTGCTCAAGATGTTTGTCGTCCCCTGGCGGACTTTGAAGGAGTCTGGGGCGATTTCTGCGGGTCGAAATGTATCGAGCGTGGCTGGCTAGCTCAAAAATGTCGACATGGCGGTAGAGCCCCCAACCGCCATGTCCGGCTGCAACTCATCGCTTTCCAGAACCGATACGATTTGCTTGATGATGAAATTCGCTGGCTAAAGCGGGCCGGACATCTACGCGTCACGCGTCATGAACTCGTTGCCGACACCAGTCGCATGATGCCGATATACGGCTGGTTTCAGATTGCGTTGATCAGCCTCGTGTTTGGCATAGAAAAGGCCTTCTTTAACACCTCGGCCTTACAGGCAGAAGGGGATCGAGCATCTGCCTCACAAGCATCCATCGGCAGTCTGGTTATGGAAGACCTGGCAATTTTTGCCGCCCCTCGTTGATATGCATAAATCTGAATTGCATGGAGTAATTACCTCGGTATAATGTCACTCGCGTATGCAGATGTTGTTTGCATGTCTGAACGAAGTTTTCTGCGCACGGCAATTTTTGCCGGCAAGGCATTTGTACGCGATTGTCGATTCTTCCCTACACGAACGAACCTTTTGCAAGGAGTATCAAATGAAACTCAAGAAATGGCTGTACTCAAGCTTTTTGGCATTTGCAGCAACCTTCATGTTCGCTCACAGCGCCAGCGCTGCCTCTGGTGCATACGGTAGTTCAGCGGCTGCGCCCACCATTTATAGCAAAAACTGGTGGTATAACGTTGCGTATCCGGTAGTTGGAAACCCACCAAGCAACGCCACCGTTACCACGGTTTATTACTCGTGGAGTTACAGCTACCCTCGGCCCAGTGGGTTGCTGGTTTACCTTTGCAACAACACCGGTAGTAAATGTAGGGATGTCACCAATTTTGCGTCAGGGTCTGTTAATTTTTCGGGTGATGGAATTCCTGCAAATCAGTCGCTGAGGCTGTATTCTCGAGTCAATGGCACCGGCACCATGTCTCCATTGTATGGCGGATCCACCAACGTAACCGTTAATTACGTTTACTGATTTGAAAAATCACGGGCACGTTCAATGCGACACTGCCCGTGAATAAACCGACTCACCCTTGGGTGATGCCGCTCTGGTTTATCCAGCCGGTTGCTTCAAGATACTCTTGGGATTGTGAGTTCGTGAAGTCGATCATCATACTCAGAATCTGCAAGGGGTCAGTGCCTTTCGTCTTCTCAGTTTCATACATAGCGCGCCGTTGCAAATCGATCGCTTTTGCTTCTTTGCTGAACCTATCTATGTAGTCATCGCCCACGATTTGACCTGTGGTTGCCAATTTTCGTACAAACTCTCCAGTGCCGTCACCAACCCCTCTTTGCCCTGTAATGTCCCAAGATATCATGCTTGGAGTGAGGGCCATGTCGTAGGCAACTTTTTCTGCGCTTGCGCGGTCGGAACTTGCACCCATCATTAGTTTTTCTTGAGCTGGGGTTCTGGGCTGCGTCAAGACGTTTTCGCTAGCAGCAAGAGTTTTACCGGCAGCAGATATCGACACCTGGTCAGCGTTTTTTGCTGGGTTCGTAAGCGAGGATTTTGTAATGCCGCTGCCTTGTTGCTGTAGAGCTATCCTGCCAGACGTATTGTAAGCCTGCACACCGTAGCCAGATTGAATGATCATGTGACTCTCCCTTGAGAAGAAATGATGCCAATTCTCTAGCATTAGTTATGCCAGCCGCAATTTCGACTTGGCGCCACGAGAGTGAAGCGGTATCCTGCCGGATGCCGAATGAATTGCAAAGCTGATCGATGCCCGATGTAAAAAAATCCGGATGTGACTTGCAGCCTGTCAGATGAGAGGACTGAGCAGATACGCGGGAATTACCTTCCTTGCCTTGTCTATTTTGTTCGTCGGCTCTCAGGCAAATGCCGCAGATGTTCGTTATTCCGAGCTTAACGAAAATCGGCAGCGAGAAACCCTCGCATTAACCCTTGATGATGCAATTGCCCTCGCCGTCAGGGACAATCGCGGTATCCAGACCGCGTACCTACAACGCATCGCCCAGAAATTCGACCTATACGTCAGCGAAGGGATATTCCTTCCCAAGCTGACGTTGACGACCGGTTTCTTGGACAACAAGGTCAACGGACTGACGTCTCGGACGAAGGATGTTACGACCAATGCTACCTTGGGCTTGGCGACCGGAGCAAAGTTATCGCTAGCAACGACAAACGGCTTGGGTTCGTCGTCGAACCCGTCAACAACCTCAGTGACGTTGACGCAACCACTGTTGAAAAATGGCGGTTTGGATGCGAATACCGCATCGGTCCGGGTGGCCCGCCTCGACGAACAGATCAACCGTCTCACGTTGAAGGCAACGCTTTCGCAGACGGTGACGCAGGTTATGACTTCCTATCGCGAATTGCTCCGGGCGCAAGAGCAGCGAACAATAGCAGAAGCGGCGCTACAGCGCAGCAAAGACCTCTACCAAGTCAACAAGGCGCTGATTTCTACCGGTCGCATGGCGGTGGTGTAAATTCTCCAGACCGAGGCCGAGGTCGCCAATCGCGAGATGGCCTTGGAAGAAGCAGAAAATCAGATCGATGCTTCGCGCCTGGCGCTCTTGAACCTGCTCGCGCTGGAGCCGCGCACGCCTGTCGTCGCGCTTGGGGCCAAAGAC
>JAKLLI010000173.1 GCA_023150195.1 Azonexus sp. | reverse complement strand
TTGAAGGCTTGATGGCTTTCTTCCTGGAGTCGACCTTCATCGGCTTGTTCTTCTTTGGCTGGGATCGCCTGTCGCGCCGCCAGCATCTGCTGGTCACCATCCTCATGGCCGTCGGTACCAACCTGTCGGCATTGTGGATACTGATCGCCAACGGCTGGATGCAGAACCCGGTAGGTGCCGAGTTCAGCTATGTGACCATGCGCATGGAAATGGTCGATTTTGCCGCGGTGCTGCTTAACCCGGACGCCCAGGCCAAGTTTGTCCATACGGTGTCGGCAGGTTATGTGACCGGCGCCATGTTCGTGTTGTCGATTTCGGCGTTTTACCTGCTGCGCGGTCGCGATGTCGAATTTGCCGGAAAAAGCTTTCGCATTGCCGCGGCGTTTGGGTTTGCCTCGATCTGTTCGGTGATCGTACTCGGCGATGAATCCGGTTACACCGTCGGCGAGGCGCAGCAGACCAAGCTTGCAGCGATGGAAGCGATGTGGGAAACCGAGCCGGCACCGGCTGGCTTCAACCTGATCGCGATTCCCAACGAAGCCGAAATGAAGAACGACTTCGCCATCGAGATTCCCTGGGTCATGGGCATCATCGGTACGCGCTCGCTCGACAGGCAGATTCCCGGGATACGTGAAATCCGCGAGAAGAACCGCGAACGCATCGTTTCCGGGATGGAGGCTGTCGTTACCCTGGAAGCCTTGCGCAAGACGCCGAACGATGCCGCGCTCAAGGCAGAGTTCGAGGAACACAAAGCTGACCTTGGTTTCGGCCTCTTGCTGAAGAAGTACGTCGTGGACATGCACGACGTCACGCCGGAAATCATTGAAAAAGCGGTCGCCGACACCATCCCGCGCGTCACGCCGCTGTTCTGGAGCTTCCGTCTGATGGTGGCCTTCGGCTTCCTGATGCTGGCCTTGTTCGGCGCCGCGCTGTGGTTCTCGGTCAAGGGCAATTTCGCGGAGAAGCGCGGGTTGTTGCAAAGCGCGCTGTGGATGCTGCCAATCCCCTGGCTGTCCTGCGAACTTGGCTGGTTTGTTGCCGAGTACGGTCGTCAACCCTGGACGATTTATGGGGTGCTGCCCACACATCTTTCGGTATCGACACTGTCCGTAGGCAACCTGTATGGCTCGCTAGCCGGATTTGTCGGTTTTTACACCGTGCTGCTGATCGTCGAAATGTACCTGATGGTGAAGTTTGCCCGGCTTGGACCGGGCAGCCTCGGGACCGGCCGTTACGCCAACGAATACGCTCACGCTTGAGGATGGATCATGCTTTTTGATTACCCCACACTGAAATTCATCTGGTGGTTGCTGGTTGGCGTATTGCTGATCGGTTTTGCCATCATGGACGGCCACGACATGGGGGTTGGCACGCTGCTGCCCTTCGTCGGCAAAGACGATGTCGAGCGCCGCATCGTGATCAATACTGTGGGCCCGCACTGGGATGGTAACCAGGTCTGGTTCATCACCGGTGGCGGCGCCATTTTTGCGGCTTGGCCCTTGGTGTATGCGACGGCATTTTCCGGTTTCTACTGGGCGATGCTGGCCGTGCTTTGGGCGCTGTTCTTCCGCCCGGTGGGTTTTGACTATCGGAGCAAGATTGCCAATCCCGCCTGGCGGGCCACCTGGGACTGGGGCTTGTTCATTGGCGGGGCGGTGCCGCCACTGATCTTTGGGGTGGCCTTCGGCAACCTGTTTCAGGGCGTCCCGTTTGATTTTGCCGAGAATCTGATGTCGACCTATCGCGGCAGCTTCTGGGCATTGCTCAATCCGTTTGCCCTGTTGTGCGGCATCGTGTCGACGGCGATGATCTCCTTTCACGGTGCTGTTTATCTGATGCACCGCACCGAAGGGCGGGTTTATGAGCGGACGCGCAGCGCCATGCTGATCTTTGGCAGCCTGCAGCTGATCAGCTTTACCGTCGCGGGTCTATGGCTGTGGCAGGGGATCGACGGTTATGCGATTGTTTCTGCGGTTGACCCGGCGGCATTGCCTAATCCGCTTGGCAAGACGGTCGTGCGTCAGGCCGGTGCCTGGTTGGCGAATTACCACCTGTATCCCGGTTCGATCGCGCTGCCACTCCTTGCCTATGTGGGTGTGATCAGCGCCATGCTGCTGGCTGCCCGCGGGGCGACACTCGCGGCGTTTGTGGCTTCGTCACTGGCGATTCTTGGCATCATCGGTACGGCGGGAGCCTCGCTCTTTCCTTTCATCATGCCGTCCTCGTCCGAACCGAACGCCAGTCTGACCGTGTGGGACAGCGTTTCCAGCCAACTCACCCTGAACATCATGCTGTGGGCGACGCTGATCTTCATGCCCTTGATCATTGCCTACACCCGTTGGGCCTACCAGGTTATGGCCGGCAAGGTGACGGCTGACTATATCCGTGAGAACGAACATGCCGCTTACTAAGGAGATTTCCATGTCCGCATGCGCCTGTGAAGGCCCTTCATTTTCCCCTTGCGACAGCCCGGCACGGCGCCAGTGGCTGATGGCCACGGTGGGTGCCGGGGGGGCGCTCGCCGTGACGGCGCTGATTCCCTTTGTCAGCAGTCTGACCCCGTCGGAACGGGCGAAGGCGGCTGGTGCGCCAGTTGAAGTCGATATTGGCAAGCTGGCACCCGGGGAGATGATGGTGGTCGAATGGCGCGGCAAGCCGGTGTGGATTCTGAATCGCACGCCGGAAATGCTGCAGGCCCTGAAAAAGGCGGAACCCATGCTGGCTGATCCTGCCTCGGAAAAGCCGCAGCAACCAGCGTATGCCACCAACGAGACCCGTTCGCGCCGTCCCGAGTTGCTGGTCGCCGTGGGCATTTGTACGCATCTGGGCTGTTCACCATCGCAAGCATTCACCGCGGCAGATCCCAAACTGGGCGCAGATTGGCCGGGAGGCTTTTTATGCCCCTGCCACGGGTCGACCTTTGACTTTGCCGGCCGGGTATTCAAAAACAAGCCCGCCCCGACCAATCTGGAAATTCCCCCTCATCAATTCCTGTCCGACGCGCGCCTGCTGATTGGCAGCGACGAGCAGACCAAAACCTGAAAGGCGTTCGTCATGTGGTATTTCACCTGGGTACTTGGTATCGGATTTGCGGTTCTCCTGGCCATTCTCAATGCCCTTTGGGGAGAAACTGAAGCGGCTCGTCTGCACGCGGGCAATGCTTCTGCCGAGGACGACGATGCGCACTGAATCGCTCCCGACACCGCACGCATCGCCGGGACTTGCGTGGTGGCCCTTGCTGCTCGCGCTCGGCCTGTTGGCAGTATTAACGGTTTATCCGGTCATTGCGACGGATCGGGAAGGGCATCCCGATCATCTACTGGCAATGCTCCTCTTGGCTGCGATGAGCGCAGGTTTTGTGCGCGGCGTGGGGTTTCTGCCCAGGAACCAGGTGCTTGGCTATCTGTTTTCCGGCGCTGCAAGCGGGGCCTATCTGCTGCTCGCTGGCCTGCGACTGATGCAGATGGGTCGCCTGCCGGGATGGGTGTTCTGATGATCAAGCACATTGCAGTGACGAGCCAGAATCGGCGGCACATTACTGGCCATGCCGGCAAGTGCCGGAAGTTCTGGCTGTACGAAATCGATGGCGGACGAGTGTGCAACAAGCGGCTGCTTGAATTACCGCCGGGCGCCAGTCTGCATGATCAGCGCCATGCACTGGCACCGGCGCTGGCTGACATCGATGTGTTGATCTGTGGCGGCATGGGCGGAAATCTGTATGAGCGCCTGATGCTGCGAGGTATTCGTCCGGTGATCACCATCGAACAACAACCCGATGACGCGGTTCGGGCCTTGCTGGCCAACCAGCTGGCGAATTATCCGCCCCATCCCTCGGCGCATGCGCATCACGCAACCCGCTTTTGACCGCTTTAACCTTATTCTCAGGAAAAATAATGAAACAAACCATGCTGCAGGAAAAATATCCCCTCTACGTTGCCGAAATTGACAAGTCCGAGACGGCATACAACACGGTGGACGCCCTGGTTGATTACTACAAGGCGCGGATTGCGGAAAATCCCAAGGTCCGCTTCATTGGCGTGTTCGACCATTTCGCGCATACGACGCTGATTGGCGGACCGATTGTCGAAGGCATGACGGCGGCGGTCGACATCATGTTTTGCTTCGGATTCGCCATTCCTACGCCACAGATGCTGGCCGTTCGGCCACGCTCGATTGGCATTGCCGACATGGGCGACAAGTTCGTGATCAGTTTCATGGAGGCGCCGATGGCCCCGGCCAATGAAGCCATGGAGCGGTGGACGCGCGAATTGCGTTCTGCCGCCTGATAGCCGGGAGATGCCCGCATGTTGAAATTGCTTGCGCTGGTCTCGAAACAGCTCATATTGGCCATTCCCATCACCATGGTGCTGGGTTTTGGTGCCGGCCTGCTTGGTGATGCGAGCTGGCTAAAGTCCCTGATTGTGCCGCTGACCTTCCTGATGGTGTATCCCATGATGGTCAATCTTAAATTGGCCAAGGTGCTGGAAGGGGGCGATGGCAAGGCCCAGTGGCTGGCTCAGGGGATCAATTTTGCGATTATTCCCTTTCTGGCATTTGTGCTGGGGCGCCTGTTTTTCCCGGCACAACCCTACTACATCATGGGCCTGCTGCTGGCGGCCCTGCTGCCGACTTCGGGGATGACGATTTCCTGGACCGGCTTTGCCGGCGGGAATCTGGGCGCAGCGGTCAAGATGACGGTGATGGGGTTGATCCTTGGGTCGCTGGCGACGCCGTTTTACGTTCAGTTGCTGTTGGGTCATCGTGTTTCTGCCCATGCTGGCCGGCCATGTCACGCAGCGTTTCCTGATCGGCAAATTTGGTCAGAAGGCTTATCAAGCCGAGTGGGGGCCGCGCTTCCCGCCGTTTTCCACCCTGGGTGTGCTGGGCATTGTCTTTGTCGCCATGGCCTTGAAAGCAGGGCAACTGGTTGCGCATCCCGAGGCGCTGCTGCAACTGATCCTGCCTTTGTTGCTGCTCTATGGCATCAACTATGTGCTGAGTACCCTGGTCGGCAAAGCGCTCTTGCCGCGAGGGGATGCGATTGCAATGGTCTACGGCACGGTGATGCGCAATTTGTCGATCGCTCTGGCGCTGGCGATGAATGCCTTTGGCTCAGCCGCTTCGGATGCAGCGCTGGTGATTACCGTGGCTTATATCATTCAGGTGCAGTCGGCGGCCTGGTACGTGAAATTGACCGATGGCCTGTTTGGCAAGCGCGAACCCTCACTGGCGCCATCCCAAGCCAAAGCGCTTTGATGGAACCGAGTGCGGAAACCCGGGTCGGAATGGTGTAGTCTCTCGATTCCTCAAGTTTTTGCGAATCATCGTTCAGCGACTGCTTGATTTTTTCGGAAGGCTGACCCATTTATAGTCTGGTCTCCTCGCTCATAAAGGAATGTTCATCATGCGTACCGACTCTCGTGTCATCGATCTTGGTAAAACCGAGTACGGCACGGTTGCAGCCACCGACACCGGCCGTGTCATTCGCAACACCTACCAATTGCTCGCCCTGTCGACCGCTGTTGCCGGCGTTGGTGCCGGCATCAGCATGTGGGCAGGTTTCGGGCCGCTGGCGGGGATCGTGTTCACTTTGCTGGGCCTGGTGCCTTTGTTCTATCTCAACAAGCACCGCAATTCCGCCACTGCCGTGCCGGCGATGCTGGTCTTTACGGGTTTGAGCGGTCTCGGTCTTGGCCCGACGCTCAGCCACTACCTGCACCTGCCGGGTGGTAGCGGTCTGGTCTTGAATGCGGCGGTCATCACGACGGTGGTGACGCTGGCGCTGACAGCCTATGTGTACAAGACGGGCAAGGATTTCTCGCGGATGGGCGGTTTTCTGTTTGCCGGCCTGATCGTGGTGATTCTGGCCAGCATCGCGGCGATGTTTGTGCCGGCGATGCAGGCTGCGGTCTCTGGCGCAGCCGCCTTGCTGTTCTCCGGTTTCATCCTCTATGACACCAGCCGGCTGGTGCGCGGTGAAGAGGACAACTACGTGATGGCGGCGGTCAGCATGTATCTGAACGTGCTCAACCTCTTCCTGTCCATCCTGCAACTCTTGGGCTTGTCGAACGACGACTGATTGGTGGATTCAGACATAAAAAACGGCTCACCTCGCGGTGGGCCGTTTTTGTTTGGGCAGCGGTGAAGTTAGCCGACCTTGGGCAAATGCTTGAGCGACTCGGTAATCGCTTCGGCCGGATAGTCGTAGTCTTCCAGTTTTCCACTGAAATATTTGTCGTAGGAAGCCATGTCGAAATGGCCATGCCCGGTCAGGCAGAAGAGTATGGTCTTCGCTTCGCCGGTGACCTTGCAGCGTAGGGCTTCGTCGATGGCCGCTCGGATGGCATGGCAGGATTCCGGTGCCGGAATGATGCCTTCGGCGCGGGCAAACTGAACACCGGCCTCGAAGGTGGCCACCTGCGGTACGGCAATCGCGTCAATCAGTTTTTCGTGGAAAAGCTGGGAGACCAGCGGCGAATCGCCGTGATAACGCAGCCCGCCAGCGTGGATGCCCGGCGGCATGAAGTCGTGGCCGAGCGTGTACATCTTCATGATCGGCGTGTAACCCGAGGCATCGCCGTAGTCGTAGGTGTAGGCGCCCTTGGTCAGGGTCGGGCAGGACGTGGGTTCGACCGCCACCAGGCGCAGGTTTTCCGCCCGCTTGTCGCCCGCTGCCTTGTCGGCCAGGAAGGGGAAGGCAATCCCGCCAAAGCTGGAACCACCACCGCAAGGCCCGAAAATCACATCCGGATACAGCCCGACCTTGTCGAACTGTTTCTTGGCCTCCAGCCCGATGATGCTCTGATGAAGCACCACGTGATTAAGCACCGAACCCAGGGTGTAGCAGGTGCCGGGATCGGCGGCGGCTTCTTCAACGGCTTCCGAAATGGCGAGACCCAGCGAGCCTTCGCAGTTCGGGTCGGCAGCCAGCGCTGCCCGACCGGCATTGGTCAGATTGGTGGGGCTGGCAAACACTTCCGCGCCCCAGGTTTGCATCATCGAGCGGCGGAAGGGTTTTTGCTGATAGCTGACGTTGACCATGAAAACGCGCACCGGCAGGCCGAACATCTGGCCGGCGTAAGCAATCGAGGAACCCCACTGGCCAGCGCCGGTTTCGGTGGTCAGTTTTTTCGTGCCGGCCAGCTTGTTGAAATAGGCTTGCGGGACGGCGGAGTTCGGTTTGTGCGAACCGGCCGGGGAGACGCCTTCATACTTGAAAAAGATTTTGGCCGGGGTGCCCAGCGCTTTTTCCAGACCCAGTGCACGGCAGAGCGGGGCCGGGCGCCATTGGGCGTAAATCTGGCGCACCGGTTCCGGAATTTCGATCCAGCGCTCCGCCGTCATTTCCTGCTCGATGATGGGCTCGGGGAAGATGGCGCTCATGGCCTCCGGCGGTACTGGATTGCCATCCGGCCCCAACGGTGCCGCCGGGGCATTGGGCATGTCGGCGACAATGTTGTACCAATGAGTCGGGATCTCTTCCTGCTCGAGATTGATGCGTAATGGTGTCATGCGGCTCTCCCTATCGTTGTTTTTTGAAAAAGGGAACGCTACGCCAAAAGTGGCGCTTAGGCCAGCGCAGGCGCATTTTCTAGTGGTGCTCAGTTCAGCATCTCGAATCAATTATGCGCAAATACCAGCACAAGACGGTTGAAGAATTCGCCGATGGCTATTACTCATCTGCCTTGGCTGCCTACAACCAACTCTTTGAAGCGCGGCAACTGCTGGCAACTTTCGACGATGGCGGGGTGAAAGTTGACTAACTATTTGAACCAATGATGTTTTCAGGATAAACTTGTCTAAACTTAATTTTTCCTGAAAAATATTATGTTTCAAGATATTACCGAAAGCACTGCCAAGCAGCTAATTGATGCCGCCCAACTTTGGGATGTGCTTCAAGATGCCGAGAGGCGGGGAGCGAAGTATACAGGGAG
>JAKLLI010000172.1 GCA_023150195.1 Azonexus sp. | reverse complement strand
ACGATTTGAAGCGGTACGCGGATAAAATGACCACCGACTTTCCCACCGCGCCGTCCGCCTACGGTCTATATGGACCTTCGGCAGCCGTCACCGTGGAAAAGTCTACTCACGCCTCACACACAGAAATTCTGACACCCCCATCCTTTCATACATAACGCTGCTCATTTTGTCCTCCCTAATTAATAATTACCGAAAAATCGGCGCAAATATTATATCTTATATAAGACACAACAACCTGACGGCCCGAGCACGGGCCGCATCCTGACCACGGAGCACACATGAGCAGCATCGAACTCGACATCAAGGACCAGATCGCCACCCTGACCCTCAACAACCCCGGCAAACTGAACGCGATCGATCTCGGCATGTGGCGGCAAATTCAGGAAAACATGGCACGCTTGTCAGTCGACCGCGAGATTCGTTGTGTGGTCGTTCGAGGTGCCGGAGACGAGGCCTTTGCGGCGGGCGGCGATCTGGAGGAATTCGTCACCGCACGCGCCACGCTTGCGCAAGCGCTGCACTATCACGGCGAAGTCGCCAAGGCGCTGAACGCCATCGCCGATTGCCCCCACCCCACCATCGCCTTGATTCGTGGCGCCTGCATCGGTGGTGGCCTGGAAATCGCCGGATCCTGCGATCTGCGCATTGCTGGCGAAGGCGCCAAGTTCGGTGCCCCGATCAACAAACTCGGTTTCTCCATGTACCCGGGTGAAATGGAAGGCCTGCTCCGCCTCGCCGGCCCGGCCGTACTCAAGGAAATTCTGCTGGAGGGCCGCATTCTGAGTGCAGCCGAGGCCATGCAAAAAGGCTTGCTAACCCGCGTGGTCGCCGACGATCGCGTGGCTGGCGAGGCTTATGCCAGCGCCCGACGCATCGCCCAAGGGGCACCACTGGTCGCCGGCTGGCACAAACAATGGATTTCTCGTCTGCTCAACGGTCGACCGTTGAGCGATGAGGAAAAAGCCGCCTCCTTCGCCTTCCTCGAGACCGACGACTACCGCGAGGGGCTGGCGGCCTTTCTGGAAAAGCGAAAGCCGCAGTTCAAGGCGCGCTGATCAGTGACCGAAAATGGTGTGCAGCATTTTCGCCGACAGCAGAATCAGCACACCGGCAAACACCTTTTTCAGCGTCGCCACAGGCAACCGGTGCGCCAGACGGGCGCCCAGCGGCGCGGTCACCATGGAAACAGCGCTGACCAGCAGCAGCGCTGGCACATACACATAACCAACCGACCATTGCGGCAGGCCTTCGCTGCTCCAACCATTGATCAGATAGCCGGCTGCACCTGCCAGCGCAATCGGCAAGCCGATCGCCGCCGAGGTACCGATGGCGTTTTGCATCTTGACGTTGCACCAGGTCATGAAGGGCACGGACAGCGACCCGCCGCCAATGGCCACCAGCGCAGAAATCAGGCCAATACCGCCGCCCACACCAAACAAGCCGGTGCGCCCCGGCAATTCACGTGAGGGTTTGGGCTTGACGTTGAGAATCATCTGAAACGCCACATAGGCCATGAAGCAGCCAAAGAAAATCGCCAGCGGCGCACTGGCCACCCGGGAAGCAATGAAGGTACCGCCGAAGGTCCCCAACAACACCCCGGGCGCAATGCCCCGCACGATGTCCCAGCGAACCGCCCCGTGGGCATGATGGGCGCGCAGGCTCGACACCGAGGTCATGACGATGGCCGCCATCGAGGTCCCTAGCGCCAGATGGACCAGATGTGCCTGTGGAAACCCCTGCGCGGCGAAAATGGTCGTCAGCATCGGCACCATGATGCCGCCGCCGCCCACACCCAACAGTCCCGCAAAAAACCCGACAAAACCCCCAAGCAGCAGGTAAGCCGCCAACCATTCAAAACCCATCGCAAACAACCCTGGAAAAATTGGAGGAGGCACCGGATGGCGCGTGCAACGGCGCAACAAAAACACGGCGAAAAAAAGCCCCCGCGAGTGCCGTCAGGCCGGCATCCTGAACCGGAGTTCAGAGTGGTTGCTTTCCTTCCGCATCAGGCCCATTCGAAGAAGAACGCGCACAACAGCGGGATTCTGGTCCGCAACCGATGCCAATTAGCATTGGTTCAAGGAATATATGGCCTTAACGAACACCGCAGGGGACACTCGGCGGGCCACCCCGCAGCCGATATCAGAGATCGAATTGCTGCTGGGGTGCCAGCACGGCATCCAACCGTGCGCCCATGTCGTCGATTCTACGCTTTAGATCGGGGGAAGCAACCGATTGTTCGGCGCCGCCAGCCAGACGCTCATGCGCGATATTCAGGGCGGCCATGACCGCAACGCGTTCCGCGATCGTGCTTTTGGTTTTCTGGGCGATTTCACGCATTTTGTTGTCAACCAGATCCACCGCCGCGAGCAGGGCCTCCCGCTCTTCCGGCGCACAGGCGACGCGGTATTCGCGGCCCAGGATGGTCACATCGAGAAAATTCGGCTCGGCGCTCATTTCATTCATCCTCGGGCATGGTATCCACCAGCCCCTCGATCCGTTCCCGGGCCGTCTTGATGGTTGCGCGCAGATGCAGACGCTCCACTTCCGCAGCAGCCATCTGGTTCTTCAGGACTTCGTTCTCGGCACGCAGCTGATGGACCAGGGCAATGACCTGATCAATACGGGCTTCGAGCGCTTCAAATTCGCTATTCATGGCGCGCACTATAGTGGGGAAAACAGAGACAGGTCAAGGACTAAGCGGCTATTTTAAAAGTGTTTTATCTGAAATTAACCGCAAGCCGCAAAGACGCGAAATGCAATGCCATGTAGAATGCGCGCCGTGTCAGGTGCTGCGTGCGGATTCTCCAAACGCAGTTAAACGGGAAAGCGGTGCGTTTCTTAGGAAACCAAGCCGCTGCTGCCCCCGCAACGGTAAGCAAGTGCGGATGTATCACGAGGCCACTGGGGAAACCTGGGAAGGCGATACGTCAAGACTTGTGAGCCCGGATACCGGCCTGAGACACCAGCGGAAGTGCCACGGGGTGGTGGCGCCGGTTATCGCAACCAGCCCTCTCCCCTCGCTTCCTGTTCAATGCATTCCGGCATGCGGGGACGCCTGCCGAAAGGGAGAATCATGTATCCACGTTTCAAGCCTTCACTGCTGCTGCTTGGCAGCGCGCTCACTTTACCGGCCTTTGCGGTCGACACGCCCCAACTTGAAAATCTCGTGGTCACCGCCACCCGGCAGCCCATGCGTGCTTCCGAAGTCCTGACCGACGTCAGCGTCGTTGAGCGCAGCGACATCGAGGCCGCCGGCCATTCCACGCTGGAAGACATCCTGGCCCGCCAGCCCGGACTGGAAATCACGACCAATGGCAGTCCGGGTGCCGCCTCCAACCTCTTGATCCGTGGCACCAATGCCAGCCATGTGCTCCTGCTGATTGATGGCGTGCGCATGGGTTCAGCCACCTCGGGCAACATTTCCTGGTCGCGCATTCCGGCCAGTCAGATCGAGCGCATCGAAATCGTGCGCGGCCCAGCGTCGTCGCTCTATGGCAGTGACGCGATTGGTGGCGTGGTCCAGATCTTTACCCGACGCGGCGATACGCCGCTGCGCTTTTCTGCTGAAGCCGGTGCCGGCAGCTACGGTACACAGGCCTACAGCGGCGGAATTTCCGGCAGTTCCGCAGGGTGGCGTTATGCGCTGAACCTGTCGCGCAACCAGACCGATGGCTTTAACAGCCGCCCGTGGACCGCAAGCGCGAACCCGGACCGGGACGGATTCAAGAATGACGTCGTCTCTGGCCAGCTGGGCTACGAATTTGCACGTGGTCACGAAATTAATCTCGGCGCCTTCCAGAGCGAAGCCGAAAATCAATACGACGGTACCGGCGCGCTCGTCGATTGGCGCAGCCAGACACGCGAAAAAAGCGGCTACCTCAGCCTGAAAAATGCCATCACGGCCAACTGGCGCAGCACACTCACGGTCGCCCACAGCACCGACAGTACCGAAACGATCAAGGATGGCGTGCAGACCAGCCTGTTCAAGACGGATCAGCGCCAGTACAGCTGGCAGAACGACATCCGCAGCGCACTGGGTCACTTCCTGCTGGGCGCTGAACGGCTGGAACAGGCCGTGGATACCACGACCAAGTATGCCCTGACCGAACGCAGCAACGATTCCCTGCTGGCCGGCTGGACGTACAGCCTCAACAGCCATCGCCTGCAGGCCAATCTGCGCCACGACGACAACTCGCAGTTCGGCAAGAAAACCACGGGCTCCGCCGCCTATGGCTATCGCTTCACGCCCAATTGGCGCGCCAATGCGAGCTACGGCACCGCCTTCAAGGCGCCGACCTTCAACGATTTGTATTACCCCCTGACGGCGGGCTTTGTCGGCAACCCGAACCTGCAACCCGAACTGGCGCAAAACCGCGAAGCCTCGCTGCATTACGAAGCCGGTGCTCATCACGTATCGCTCACCTGGTACCTCAACCACGTGAACGGCTTGATCATCTGGCCAAAAACCGGATTGGTGCGCATGCCGACCAACGTCGCCAACGCTCGCCTGGAAGGCGTCACGCTGGCCTACGAAGGCAACGTGCATGGCTTCAACCTGCAAGCCAGCTATGACTATCTGGATGCGATCAACAGCGATACCGGCAAGCAGTTACCACAGCGCGCCGCCCACAAGGCCAGTGCCGCCATCGGTCAGCAACTGGGTGCCTGGGAATGGCGTGCCGAAGTACAAGCAGCGGCGCATCGCTTCAACGACGAAGCCAACGCCGTGCGCATGGGCGGTTACGCGCTGACCAATCTTTACGGCAGCTACCGCGTTGCACGTGACTGGTCAGTCTTTGCCCGGATCAACAATCTCTTTGATCGCGATTATGTCTTGATCGACACCTACGCCAC
>JAKLLI010000171.1 GCA_023150195.1 Azonexus sp. | reverse complement strand
GCATATTCCGGTTTTTGTTACCGAGAATATGGTCGGTCACAAGCTTGGCGAATTCTCGCTGACCCGGACGTTCAAGGGTCACACCGCCGGCAAGAAGGCCAAGAAGTAAGGAGCTGACATGGAAACTCGTGCAAGTCTGCGGGGCGTACGCCTCTCTGCGCAAAAAGGCCGTTTGGTGGCCGATCTGGTGCGCGGCAAGCCGGTTGGTCAGGCTCTCAACATCCTGGCTTTTAGCCCCAAAAAGGGCGCTGGTATCGTCAAAAAGGTTCTGGAGTCGGCGATTGCCAATGCGGAACACAATGACGGCGCCGATATCGACGAATTGAAGGTGAAGATCATCTACGTCGAAAAAGGCATGGTGCTCAAGCGCTTCACCGCGCGCGCCAAGGGTCGTGGTAATCGGATCAGCAAGCCGACCTGCCATATCTATCTGACCGTTGGTAACTAAGGAAGAACCATGGGACAGAAAATTCATCCGACTGGCTTCCGTCTGGCCGTCACCAAAAACTGGAGTTCTCGCTGGTACGCCAACAGCAAGGACTTCCCTGGCATGCTTCAGGAAGACGTTAAGGTTCGGGAGTACCTCAAGCGCAAGCTGGCTCACGCCTCTGTGGGTCGTGTGCTGATCGAGCGTCCGGCGAAAAACGCCCGTGTTACCGTTTTCTCCGCCCGTCCGGGTGTGGTCATCGGTAAAAAGGGCGAAGACATCGAACAACTGCGTACGGACCTTCAGCGCATCATGGGCGTTCCCGTTCATGTGTCGATTGAAGAAATTCGCAAGCCGGAAGTCGATGCCCAGTTGATCGCTGATTCGATCGCTCAACAACTTGAAAAGCGGATCATGTTCCGTCGTGCCATGAAGCGCGCCATGCAGAACGCCATGCGCCTGGGGGCACAAGGTATCAAGGTCATGAGTGCTGGCCGTCTGAACGGCGCCGAAATCGCCCGCAGCGAGTGGTATCGCGAAGGCCGTGTGCCGCTGCATACGCTGCGTGCAGACATCGACTACGCGACCTCTGAAGCCCTGACCACCTACGGCATCATCGGTATCAAGGTTTGGGTTTACAAGGGCGATATCCTGGATCGCAACGAGCAGCCGGCTGTTGAAGAGCCGGTGGCTGACGATCGTCGTCCGCGTCGTAATCCGGGTAAGCCCGAAGGCGACAAGCCGCGCACCCGCACGGTCAAAAAGACCGAAGGTGATGCTCCGGCCAAGCGCGTAAGAAAGGCAGGTGCTTAACATGTTGCAACCTAATCGTCGCAAGTTCCGCAAGGAGCACAAAGGGCGCAACGAAGGCCTGGCGACTCGCGGTACCAAGGTCTCGTTCGGTGAATGGGGCCTCAAGGCAACCGGTCGCGGTCGCTTGACTGCTCGTCAGATCGAAGCGGCTCGTCGTGCAATGACCCGCCACATCAAGCGCGGTGGCCGTATCTGGATCCGTATTTTCCCGGACAAGCCGATTTCCAAGAAGCCGGCCGAAGTGCGTATGGGTAACGGTAAGGGTAATCCAGAATACTGGGTTGCCGAAATCCAGCCGGGCAAAGTCCTGTATGAGATGGATGGCGTGAACGAAGCCCTGGCCCGCGAAGCATTCGCGCTCGCTGCCGCCAAGCTTCCGATCTCCACCACCTTCGTCACTCGTCATCTGGGGTAATCATGAAAGCAAGTGAACTGAGAACCAAGACTGTGGACGAGCTCAACAAGGAATTGCTGGATCTTTTGAAAGCACAATTTGGTCTGCGCATGCAAATCGCAACCCAGCAGCTTTCCAATACCAGCCAAATGTCCAAGGTGCGTCGTGACATCGCTCGCGTGCGTACGCTTATCCGTGAAAAGGCGGTGCAGCAATGAGCGAATCCACCAGTATCAAGCGCACGCTGATTGGCCGCGTCGTCAGCGACAAAATGGAAAAAACCGTGACTGTGCTCGTCGAGCGTAAGGTCAAGCATCCGATGTACGGCAAAGTGATGGTTCGTTCCAAGAAGTACCATGCCCATAACGAGGGCAATGCAGCGAAGGCTGGTGATCTCGTTGAGATCGTGGAAACCCGTCCGGTTTCCAAAACCAAAGCCTGGGCAGTAACGAGCGTTTTGGAGAAGGCAATCATCGTTTGATGATTTCTTTCTGAAAAACTTGCAACATTGCAAAAGAAGCCGGTATAATCCGGCTTCTTTTTTGCGACCGGCCTAATCGGTGGGTGCAAAAGTTGTTCAACCCGTACGGGTTCCAAGACTGACCGCAATGCGGATTAAGTTGGAGTTAATCTAAATGATTCAGATGCAGACGACTCTGGACGTCGCCGATAACACCGGTGCTCGTTCAGTTATGTGTATCAAGGTGCTTGGTGGTTCCAAGCGCCGTTACGCTAGTATCGGCGACATTATCAAGGTCAGCATCAAAGATGCTGCGCCGCGTGGCCGCGTCAAGAAGGGTGATGTTTACAACGCTGTGGTGGTTCGTACCGCCAAAGGTGTGCGTCGTCCGGACGGTTCGCTGGTTCGCTTTGATGGCAATGCCGCTGTTCTCCTCAACAATAAGCTGGAGCCGATTGGTACCCGCATCTTTGGGCCGGTGACGCGCGAGTTGCGTACTGAGCGCTTCATGAAGATCGTGTCCCTGGCGCCGGAAGTGCTGTAAGGAAAGCGTAATGGAAAAGATTCTCAAGGGCGACGAAGTCGTCGTGATTACCGGCAAGGATAAGGGCAAGCGCGGCACCGTCTTGAAGCGTGTTGATGCTGATCACGTGCTGGTGGAGGGTGTGAATCGTGCGAAGAAGCACGTCAAGCCGAATCCGATCAAGGGTGAGCAGGGTGGCATTGTTGACAAGGACATGCCGATCCATGTTTCTAACGTTGCGTTGTTCAATCCGGTGACCAAGAAAGCCGATCGCGTTGGTATCAAGGCGCTGGAAGATGGTCGCAAGGTTCGCGTGTTCAAGTCGAACGGCGAGCTGGTAAACGCTTAAGGGGTGGTCATGGCGCGTTTGCAGCAGTTTTATAAAGAAACGGTTGTGGCTGAGCTGACGAAGCAATTCGGCTACAAGTCCGTGATGGAAGTTCCGCGTGTGACCAAGATCACGCTCAATATGGGTGTGGGTGAAGCGGTTGCCGACAAAAAGGTTCTTGAAAATGCGGTTGGCGACATGCAGAAGATCGCCGGTCAAAAACCGGTGACGACGAAAGCTCGCAAGTCGATTGCCGGCTTCAAGATTCGTGATGGCTACCCGATTGGTTGCATGGTGACCTTGCGCGGCCCGCGCATGTTTGAATTCCTGGATCGTCTGGTGACGATCGCTCTGCCGCGTGTTCGCGATTTTCGCGGGATTGCCGGCAAGGGTTTTGATGGCCAAGGTAACTACAACATGGGCGTCAAGGAACAAATTATTTTCCCGGAAATTGAATACGACAAGATCGATGCCTTGCGTGGTATGAATATCAGTATCACCACCACGGCAAAGACCGATGCAGAAGCCAAGGCTCTGCTGGCTGCGTTCAAGTTTCCGTTCAAGAATTGAGGCAATCATGGCAAAACTTGCTCTGATCAACCGTGAAGAAAAGCGTCGCAAGCTGGTGGCTCAGTACGCGAAGAAGCGCGCAGCGCTCGACGCGATTGTGAATAACGTGAGCCTTTCCGATGAGGAGCGCTACGAAGCTCGTCTGAAGATCCAGGCTTTGCCGCGTAATGCGAGCCCGTCCCGTTTGCGCAACCGCTGCCAGCTGACCGGTCGTCCGCGTGGCGTGTTCCGTAAGTTCGGTTTGTGTCGTAACAAGATCCGTGAATTGGCCTTCAATGGCGAAATTCCGGGTGTTGTTAAGGCTAGCTGGTAAAAGGAGATACAGAAATGGCAATGAGCGATCCTATCGCGGATATGTTGACCCGCATCCGCAACGCCCAGCTCGCCGAAAAGGCGTCTGTATCCATGCCCTCCTCCAAGCTGACAGTGGCAATTGCTGCTGTGCTCAAGGACGAAGGTTATGTCGATGAATACGTTGTGCGTCAAGCCGATGGCAAGGCCAACCTTGAAATCGTGTTGAAGTACTACGCTGGTCGCCCGGTTATCGAGCGTATCGAGCGTGTTTCCAAGCCTGGTCTGCGCATCTACAAGGGTGCAGAAGATATCCCTCGCGTGATGAATGGTCTCGGTGTGGCCATTGTCTCGACCCCGAAGGGTGTCATGACCGATCGTAAAGCGCGTGCCTCCAAGGTTGGTGGTGAAGTGCTTTGCATCGTGGCGTAAGGAGTTAAGCGTCATGTCTCGTGTTGGTAAGAATCCCGTAGTGTTGCCGGCAGGCGTTGAAGTTCAGCTGGGTAAGCAAATCGTTGTCAAGGGCCCGTTGGGTACGCTGACGACTGATACGCACCCGGCGGTCAACGTTGCGCTGGAAGGTCAGAATTTGCAGGTTTCCAAGGTTGCAGGCGCGGAAAACGCTTCCGCAATGTGGGGCACCATGCGCGCAAATCTGAATAACATGGTGATCGGCGTTTCCAAGGGCTTTGAGCGCAAGCTGCAGCTCGTCGGCGTGGGTTATCGTGCGCAGGCGCAGGGCGATGTGCTGAATCTCAGCCTGGGTTTCTCTCACCCGGTTGCCCACAAAATGCCTGCAGGCGTCAAAGTGGAATGCCCGACCCAAACCGAAATCCTGTTGAAGGGTTCGGACAAGCAGTTGGTCGGTCAGGTTGCTGCCGAAGTTCGTGCTTATCGCAAACCGGAGCCTTATAAGGGCAAGGGTGTGCGTTACGCCGACGAAGTGGTGGTTATCAAGGAAACCAAGAAGAAGTAAGGGTGGCATATGTTTAACAGAAACGAAGCGCGTTTGCGTCGCGCCCGCAAAACCCGGGCCAAAATCGCCGAGCTCAAGGCTGTACGTTTGTGT
>JAKLLI010000170.1 GCA_023150195.1 Azonexus sp. | reverse complement strand
GGCTTTGCACCATTTACCGGCGGACCGTTGAATTACCGCTCAACAACGCGGCGTTGATGTTGTGTCTTTACAACAAAGTGTAAATATATTTTTGATCAAACAAAATTTCAAACGTCTGTTTGAGTTCTAATCGTTTCACCAAACCGGGTTTCATACCCACCACAATCACAATAGGAGACATATCGATGCACAAGAAAATCACCCTGCGCCTGATTCCGGCGTTGATCGCTGTGACGTTTTCTGGTGGCGCATTTGCCGCAGCTTTCCAGTTGACCGGCCAAAGTGCCTCGGGCGTGGGTATCGCCAACGCCGGTGCGGCTGCAGCAGCCGAGGATACCAGCACACTCTATTACAACCCGGCCGGGATGACCTATCTGCCCGAGGGGCACAACATCAGCTTCGCCACGACGCTGCTCGATCGGAGCACTCACTTCACCAATGAGGGTACGGCTCCATATACTGTCAATCCTCCTGGTATTTCCTTCCCAATTGGTGATAACGGCGGCAATGGTGGTGGCTTGAATGCCGTTCCTGCCCTCTATTATTCCTATTCACTGGCTCCGCAGTGGCGTCTGGGTCTGGCGATCAATCCGACTTTTGCTGATGAGACGGAATATGACAAGAATTTTGTCGGCCGCTACTCCGGCTTGAAGACCAAAATTCGGATTATCAACGTCAATCCGTCCGTCGCCTACAAGGTGAATGATGCGTTGTCGCTCGCTGTCGGTATCAATTTTGCCAAGGCAGATGTCAAATTCCAGCAGGCGCTGCCAAGAGCTTTTCAGTCGGATGGTCTTGGTACCCTCGAGGGTGATGCAACTGGCTGGGGCTACAACCTGGGTTTGATGTATCAGGTATCGAAGGATACGCGCGTTGGCCTGAGCTATCGCTCGAAGATCAAGTTCGATCTGGAAGGCGAAGGTAGCAGAAACATCCCGGCACTTGCCACTAATCCGGCAATTACGGCTGAACTGACAACGCCGGACACGGCTTCTCTTGCCGTTCACCACCAGTTGAATCCGAAGTGGGCGGTCTTGGCTGATTACACCTGGACCGGTTGGAGCAGTCTGCAGCGACTGGAGCCAATGACGACTACCGGCGCGCGTGCTGTGGCACCGCTGCGTTACAACTTCAAGGACACCTACCGCGTCGGTCTGGGTACTACATATCAATTGAATGATCAGTGGATGCTGCGACTGGGTGTTGCCTTTGACAAGGGTGCAGTTCCCGACGACGCTTCCCGCACGATGACCGTGCCGGATCAGGATCGAACCTGGCTGGCAATCGGTGCGAAGTGGAAGATCACCCCGAAGGCCTCGCTTGACATCGGTTATGCCCACCTGTTCGTGAAGGATGCCAAGACAGCCCGGAACGTGTACAGCGACGTCAATGAAACGCAGTTGAGACAGACCGTCCGCGGCAAGTTCGAGACCTCTGCCGACATGCTGTCGCTCCAGCTCAACTACGCTTTCTAACCGAATCAATCCTTGCGTGACTTTTATCCCCGGCATGTCCGGGGATTTTTTTACTCTTTGCTGTTGCACGTAGGGTGATCGACATGGCTTTCGCTCCTGATCTTGGTGCGCTGCTTGGCGTTCAGCGCCAGGCTTTCCTGGCCGCCCCCCAGCCGGATATCGCTTCGCGGCTTGACCGACTGCGTCGTCTCGAAAGCCTGCTCCTCCAGCACGGCGATGAGATTTCGGCAGCGATCGACGCGGATTTTTCCGGCCGGCCCGGCATGGAAACCGGGCTGCTCGAACTCTTCCCGAGCCTGGAGGGGATTGCCTATGCCCGCAAGAATCTGGCGCGCTGGATGCGTGATGAGCGGCGCCATGTGGCGCTGTGGTTCCTGCCCGGCCGGGCGCGGGTGCGCTGGCAGCCGCTGGGCGTGGTCGGCATCGTCGTGCCCTGGAACTACCCGCTGTACCTGGCCATCGGCCCGCTCACCGCCGCGCTGGCGGCCGGAAATCGCGCGCTGGTCAAGCTTTCCGAATTCACGCCGCGCTTTGCCGAATGCTTTGCCAGGCTTGTCGCCGCCCGGTTTGCGCCGGACGAGGTGGCCATCGTGCAAGGGGATGCCGCGGTAGCCGAACAATTCTGCCGCTTGCCGTTCGATGCCCTGCTGTTCACCGGCTCGACGGCGATTGGCCGGCGGGTGATGGCGGCGGCCGCCGAGAACCTGACGCCGCTGACCCTTGAACTGGGTGGCAAGTCGCCGGTCGTCATTGCGCCGGACTTTGACCTGACGCTGGCGGCACGCCGCATCATTCTCGGCAAGTTGCTCAATGCCGGCCAGACCTGCGTAGCACCGGACTATGTGCTGGTGCCACGCGGCAGCGAGGGCGCCTTTGCCGAGGCGGTGCGCCAGGCAGCACGCCAGCTTTACGGCGACGGCAGGAATGGCGACTACGCCAGCATCATCAATAACCGGCAATACGCCCGCTTGCTCGGCCTGCTCGATGAAGTTAAGGCGAAGGGCGGGCGCTGCCTGCCGCTGTTCGACGGCGAGGGGGCGTTGCCCGGGCGCCGGCTGATGCCGCATGTCGTGCTCGATGTGCCGCTCGATTCAGCCCTGATGCGCGACGAAATCTTCGGCCCGCTGCTGCCCGTGCTGCCCTATGACACGCTCGAACAGGCAGTTGATTTCATCAATGGCCGGGACCGACCCTTGGCGCTCTACCTGTTCGACAACGATCGGCGACGGGTGGAAAGCCTGATCGACCGCACCCGCTCGGGCGGGGTGACGGTCAACGATTGCATGCTGCACGTGGCGCAGGACGACCTGCCCTTCGGTGGCATTGGCCCGAGCGGCATGGGGCAGTATCACGGCGTCGAGGGGTTTCGAACCTTTTCGAAGGCGCGGCCGATCTTCCGCCAGGCGCGTTTCAATACGCTGCCCTTGCTGGCGCCGCCCTATGGCGAGCTGGCGCAGCGGCTGCTCAAGCTTATGCTGGGCTGGGGGCGGGGCAAATGAAGCCCCAGGCGACTGATGCCGGGCGGCTGACCCGGCGCCGCTTCCTGAGTGCCGGGCTGCTTGCCGGATCGCTTGCCCTAGGCGGCGGCCTGCTGTTCTGGCCCCGCTCGGTGCCGCCAGGCGTCGACGGTGAGGCGCGGCGTTGGCACTTCCTTTCCCCGACCAATGCGCAGGCGGTGATCGCCCTGGCGCCGGCCTTGCTCGGCCCGACGGCCAGTGCTGACCTGATTGCCTCGCCGGCGAAGCGCTATGCGCTGGCCGATGGCGTGGACCAGGCGATTTGCCTGCTCACGCCCGGTACCCGCGACGAACTGCGGCAATTGTTCAACCTGCTCGCCTCGCCCGGTGGGCGCCTGCTGATGCTCGGGCAGATAGCCGACTGGCCGGCAGCAAGCGAATCCGCGCTGCAGTCCGGGCTGGATGCCTGGCGCGGGGCGCGGCTGGATCTTGTGAAATCGGCCTACGACGGCTTGCGTGACCTGGTTTTCGCGGTCTGGTACGGCGATCCGGCCAATCAGGATGGCCTGCCGGGCTTCGGCTGGCCGGAGCTTCACTCATGACGCAGCGCCCTTTCGATTTTATTGGCCATGCCTTCGATACCCGCTGGCAGCACGTCGATGCCGGTGCGCAGCCCGGCGATCTGCAACTGGAAGGCGATGTCGTGGTGATCGGTACCGGTGCCGGTGGCGGCACAGCCGCTTATTGCCTGGCCCGCGCCGGGCTCGATGTCATCCTGCTCGAGGAGGGGCCGCTGCGCACGGCGCGGGATTTCAAGTTGCAGGAGCGCAGCGCCTATCCCGAGTTGTATCAGGAAGCCGCCGCGCGCAAAACGGCGGACAAGGCCATTGCCATCCTGCAGGGCAGGGCGGTGGGCGGTTCGACGCTGGTGAACTGGACGACCAGCCTGCGCACGCCAGAGCCAACGCTGGACCATTGGCGCCAGCACCATGGCTGGTCGATGGCCGATGCTGCTGCGATGGCGCCTTGGTTTGCCGATGCCGAAGCGCGGCACGGTGTCATGCCCTGGCCAACGCCACCCAACCCCAACAACGCCATCCTGGGGCGTGGCCTGGCTGCCCTGGGTGGCCAGGGCAAGGTCGTGCCGCGCAATGTCAGCGGCTGCTGGAATCTTGGGGCCTGCGGCCTCGGCTGCCCGACCAACGCCAAGCAATCCGCCCTGGTCGCCCTGCTGCCGATGGTTCTCGACCGGGGTGGGCGGCTGCTGTCGCGGGTGCGGGTCGATCGCCTGCGTATCGTCGGTGGCCGGGTCGAAGGGGTCGAGGCGCAGGCCATCGGGCCGTCTGGCCACGCCGATGCCGGCCGACGGATCAGCGTTCGTGCCCGCCATGTCGTGCTCGCCGCCGGGGCGATTGGCTCGCCGGCCATCCTGCTGCGCTCCGGGGCGCCCGATCCGCATGATCGCCTGGGCCGGCAAACCTGTCTGCATCCGGTGGTCATGTCGGCGGCAACCATGCCGGAGCGGGTCAGCGGTCACGCCGGCGCGCCGCAAACCGTCTACAGCGACGACTACCTCTGGCCGACCAATGGCAGTGCCGGCTTCAAGCTGGAGGTATCACCGGTCTATCCGATGATCGCCGCCCTGGTGCTGCGCGGGCACGGGGCGGCGCACGCCGCGGCGATGGCTGAACTCGATCACGCGCAGATCACGCTGGCCTTGCTGCGCGACGGCTTTCACCCTGAGAGCGTCGGCGGACGGGTGAGCCTTGACCGCTACGGCCATCCGCTACTCGACTATCCGCTGACCCCTTACCTGTTCGAGGGGATGCGCCGCGCCTATCTGACCATGGCAGAGCTGCAGTTCGCGGCCGGTGCGAAGAGCGTACTGCCGATCCACGACGATGCGGCCCCCTACCGCAGCTGGGCGGAGGCACGCCAGGCGATTGCCGCGCTGCCGATGCAGGCCCTGCGTGCCAAGGTGGTCAGTGCGCACGT
>JAKLLI010000169.1 GCA_023150195.1 Azonexus sp. | reverse complement strand
GTTTGCCCGCTATTTGCCCTGGCTTAAATCACAAGGCGCCAGTCGCGTGACTCTGGTGTGCAAGGCACCACTGGTCCCGTTGTTGAAAACGGTCGATGGCGTGGATGAAATTCTGCCGGCAGAAGGCAAGTTGGTGATGAGTCGCCAGGATTTCTGGACCTTCCCCATGAGTTTGCCGCTGCGCCATGGCACCACGCCGGAGACGCTGCCGGCGAATTTGCCCTATGTGGCGGTCGACCGTGATAAAGCGGCATTTTGGGCGGAAAAACTGCCCAAACGGGGCAAGAAAACCAAGCTGGTGGTCGGCCTGGTGTGGGCCGGAAGTGCTGCCCATCGCAACGATGCCCATCGCTCTCTGCCGTCGCTCGCTGTGTTGGCGCCGCTGGCCGAGATTGAGGGCATTGCCTGGGTCAGCCTGCAGAAAGGCGAGCGCGAGGACGAAGCCAAGTCACCGCCTGCCGGCATGACCTTGATGCCGCTGGGCGGCTTGATTCAGGACTTCGGCGATACGGCGGCGATTGTGGCGCAACTGGATCTCGTGATTACGGTCGATACCGCGGTTGCCCATGTGGCCGGGGCGCTCGGCAAATCCTGCTGGGTGATGCTGCCGTGGCTGGGGACCGATTGGCGCTGGGGTTTGGAAGGCGAACACGCCGCCTGGTATCCGGGCTGTCTGCGCTTGTTCCGGCAGGACAGCACGCAAGACTGGTCGCGGGTGGTGTCCGAGGTCGAGCGTCAGGCCAAGAAGCTCTTGCCCAAAAAGCGTCCTGCCGGACGCAAGAATGGGAAGGCTTGAGCATGCTGCTTGCCCGACAGGCGGTGCCGTATTCCGTGGTATTGCCGACGCGTTACGGTCAGATGCTGGTCAATCGCTACGACACCAATCAGGCCAATGCCTTGTTCAAGACCAGCGAGGCCTTCGACCGGGCCGAGGTGCAACTTTTTATCGATTTGGCCGCCCGCTTGCCCGCCGGCATCACCTTTCTCGATGTCGGTGCCAATTTTGGCGTGTTCAGCCTCGCGGTCGCCCAAGTGTTGGCCCAACGCGGTGGCAAGGTGCACGCCTTTGAGGCGCAACGCATCATCGCCTACATGTTGTGCGGCACCGTGGCCTTGAACAGCCTGGAAAATCTGTACGTGCATCACCGGGCGGTGGGCGATCAAGCCGATGGAGAGATCGATATTCCGGCCTTCGATTACCGTACCGTGTCGAGTTTTGGCAGCATCGAATTCGGTGGTGAGCAGCGCGAATTTATCGGCCAGCCAGCGCAAGGTGCCTCCGGCGACAAGGTGCCCTTGTGTCGCATCGACGATTCGGGTTTTTCCCAGGTGGGCCTGCTCAAAATCGATGTCGAAGGGATGGAGGCGGCGGTACTGCGTGGCGCGGCTCAGACCATCGAAAGGGATCGTCCGTGGGCGCTGGTGGAGTGGATCAAATCGGATCGCGCCGTCCTCGCGGGATTTTTTGAAGCCCGCAATTACCGCGTATATCGGCTGGGTGGCAACTTGTTGTGCGTGCCGCCCGATACGCCAATCACGCTACAGCACGACATGCCCGACTGGCGGAGTTGATGATGGAAAATCCCGGCAAGCTGTTACACGTGGGCTGTGGCCCCAAGCGTCTGGCACAGACCACCCGGTTTTTCCGGGAAGGCCAATGGCAGGAAACCCGGCTCGATATCGACCCGGCGGTTCAGCCTGATGTGCTCGGCAGTTTGACCGACATGGGCGCAATTCCCGATGCGAGCATGCAGGCCGTGTTTTCCTCCCACAACCTGGAGCACCTGTACCCGCATGAAGTGCCAAAGGCCCTGGCGGAAATGCGCCGAGTGCTCGATGCGCAAGGTGTGCTGGTGCTCACTTGCCCCGATCTGCAAGCGGTTGCCCAGCGCGTGGCTGACGATCAATTGCTGGAACCCGCCTACCAGTCACCTGCCGGCCCCATTGCGCCGCTCGACATGCTCTATGGTCATCGCCCGGCGATGGCGGCGGGCAATCTTTTTATGGCCCATCGTTGTGGGTTTACGTTGCGCGTCCTGATGGGCGTGATCCAGCAAGCGGGTTTTGTGGGCCTGGCCGGTTTGCGGCGTCCCGACCTGTTCGACCTTTGGGTGGTTGCGACGGTGGATGCGCGTGCCGAAGCCGACATGAAAGCCTTGCTGCTGGCCCAATTCGCGCCGGTGGTCGCGCAGCAAGGAGGAACGAATGGCTGAGTGGCACGCCGGTTATGTGACCGAACTGACCTATACCCAAGGGTATTACCGCGAACTCAGTCCGCTGGCGATGCGTTTTGCACTGCACTGCGCCGGCTACAAGGCGCCGCCTGCCCAAGGCTTCACCTATTGTGAGCTGGGGTTTGGTCAGGGCATCAGTCTCAATATCCATGCGGCGGCGCAT
Organism: Azonexus sp.; assembly: GCA_023150195.1. Lineage (GTDB taxonomy): Bacteria > Pseudomonadota > Gammaproteobacteria > Burkholderiales > Rhodocyclaceae > Azonexus. Next base: position 2,535 of record JAKLLI010000169.1, on the reverse strand, counting down.
CCGGACAGCGCGTTCTGGGGCAACGATTTCAACCCTGCCCATGCTCGCCATGCGAATGCGCTGGCGCAGGCCAGCGGCGCGCGCCTGACGGTGATGGAGGCCAGTTTTGCCGAGCTGCTGCAACGAGATGATCTGCCGAGCTTCGATTACATCGGTCTGCATGGCATCTGGAGCTGGATCAGTGACGAAAACCGGGCGCATCTGGTGGAGTTTTGCCGGCGTTATCTGAAATCCGGCGGTGTGCTTTACATCAGCTACAACTGTCTCCCGGGCTGGTCACAGGCTGCACCCTTACGGCATTTGCTGCACGAATATGCCGAACGCCAGACTGCGCCGGGGGATGGAATCGCCAAGCGCCTCGACGCCGCCTTCGATTTTTCCCGACAACTGGCTGAGCTGAATCTGGGCTATTTCGCCGGGAGCAACGCCCTCAAGGACAAACTCGAGGGCATGTCACGACAAAACCGGAATTATCTGGCCCACGAGTACATGAACCAGGATTGGCGCCTGATGTACTTCGCGGAAGTGGCCGAATGCCTGAAAGCCGCCAAGCTGGAGTTTGCCGCCTCGGCCGCCGTCAATGAACAGCTGGACGGCTTGCGGATTCCGGCGCCCGGGATGAACCTGCTCAACAGCATCAGCGATCCCGTGATGCGTCAGACGGTGCGCGATTACTTGCTCAACCAGCAATTCCGGCGAGATCTCTTTGTTCGCGGTGGCGAACGCATGACCGTCGCCGAGCAAAAACGGGTGCTGGACGACTGGCGCTTTACCCTGATGCGACCGCTGGCGCAGTTGCTGGCCGAAAAACCGCGTACCCCGCTGGCACCGGAAGTCCGTGAGGCTATCCTGACGCGGATTTCGGTGGATGGCGAGTGCTCACTCGCTGATTTGGCCTCGCATTGCGCAGCCCATGCACCCTTGCTGGTACGCCAGGTGCTGATGGTGATGGTCGGGGCGGGCGAGGTTTCCCTCTGTCAGCCGACACTGCAGGCCGCCTCAGCCGCTTCGAGCTGTCTGGCCTTGAATCAGCACTGGTGGGCGCGTGCCGGCGAAGGTGGGGAAAGTGCCTATCTGGCTTCGCCCAGTACCGGGGGGGCGATTCAGGTGGGCGGTTTGCAGCAGTTGATGCTGGGCCTGCTGCAGCAAGAGGGCCAGGCGGATGCCGCAACCCTCGCAGAGCGGGCCTGGGAAAAACTGACCGGGCTGGGGCAGCGGGTGGTGAGCGGCGGCAAAACCTGTGAATCCCCGGAAGACAATCGCGCCGCCCTGCTGCGCATCGCCACCGATTTCATTGAGCGCGATTGGCCGCTGCTGAGCCGTTTGGGCTGTTGTCCAGCCCTGGGCGATTAAGCGTTTTTCAGAATATTCTGCCGTGGACCGTCGGCCACGATCTTGCCGCCATTGACCACGATCAGGCGGTCGCACAGCAGATTCAACAACAGCGGGCTGTGGGTCGCCAGAATCAGGGTGCGCCCCTGACTCCACGTCTGCAGATATTGCGCCACGGCCTGCTCGGTCGGAATGTCGAAACCCGAGGTCGGTTCATCGAGGACAACAATGCGGGCCGTGGACAGCATTGCCCTCGCCAGCGCCATCGCCTGACGCTGACCGCCAGACAGATTGCTGCCATACGGGGCAATGTCGTGTGACAGACTGAGTTCGCCGGTACGGATGGCTTCCCGCAGGCCGGCGCCGGCGAGGGCTTGCATGACGGCTTCTGCGCTGGCTTGACGGTTGCCAGCGCGCACATTGTCTTCGAGGGTGCCGGCAAACAGTTGAGGCTCCTGCGGCTTGTACACCAGCCAGTCGCTGCGTTCTTCCGGCAGGTAGCGATTGACCGGAATGCCATCGACCAGCACATCGCCCGCCGAGGGATGAATGACCCCGGCCAGCGCCCGCACCAGCGTCGATTTGCCAGAGCCGGGGCGGCCAACAATGCCGATGCGTTCGCCGGGCTCGACGCCAAAAGTGGCGTTTTCCAGTGCCGGCAAGCCCTCCTGACGGAAGCGATGCTGCAAACCCCGGACAAACATCCGGCCATCCACCGGTGCTGCGGGCACTTCGCGGGTCTGGGTTTCGGCATGCAGCTGGATCAGCTTGTTCAGTGATTCGTTGGCTTGCCGCAAATGCTGGAATTTGGCGATCAGGGCAACCGCCTGTGAAATATTGGCCAGCGACCGGGATGACAACATGCTGGCGGCCACCAGGGCACCCACGGTCATGCGTTGGGATTCGATCATGAATACGCCGATCACCATTGTGGATACGTAGGTGACGGTGCTGCTGCTCATGGTCACGGCATTGCCCAGCGAGTTCCAGAAGCGGCTTTTGCCCTGACTGACGCACTGCTGTTCGCTCAGGCCCTTCCAGCGCAGGCGGAACAGGGTGCCCATCTTGCTGGAGGCAAACACCTCGGCAGCACTCAAAAGTTCGGTGAGCTGGCCCAGTTTGGTGGCTTCGGCCTGGCGGGACACTTTCTGATAATCCTTGGCCGGCACCGCCAGCAGCCCTTGCAAAATCACGACGGCGGCG
>JAKLLI010000168.1 GCA_023150195.1 Azonexus sp. | reverse complement strand
TTAGGTTCATTCTGTCCGTGACGCGGCTACTGCGCGCCTTCCGGGGCGGATCATGATGACTTCGCACCCCGCCGGATGGACGGCGACTGAGTTGGCGCAGGCGGCGGCGAGCCGGCAGCTTGAGCTGTATTACCAGCCGCTGGTCGATCTGCGTAATAACCGGATCGTCGGCGCGGAAGCGCTGCTGCGCTGGCGGCATCCGAGCTTGGGACTGCTGCCACCAGGTCAGTTCATACCGCTGGCCGAGTCGTCCGGCCTGATGCCGGCAATTGGCACGTGGGTGCTGTGCGAAGCCTGCCGACAGATGCGCAAGTGGCAAGCATTGGCGTGGCAGCCGTTCCGGCTCGCCGTCAATGTGTCCGCGAGTCAGGTCGGGCCGATGTTCGATGCCGAGATTCAGCGGGTGCTGACCGATGCGGACTTACCCGCCGAATGTCTGGAGATCGAGTTGACTGAATCGGTCGCCTTCGGCAATCCGGCCCTGTTCGCCACCTTCGACGCCTTGCGTGCCCTCGGCGTGCATTTCGCGGCCGACGACTTCGGCACGGGCTATTCCTGCCTGCAACATCTGAAGTGCTGCCCGATCACCACGCTGAAGATCGACCAATCGTTCGTTGCCAGGCTGCCGGACGATACCCGCGACCAATGCATCGTGCGGGCGGTGATCCAGCTCGCGCATGGGCTGGGCATGGAGGTAGTGGCCGAAGGCGTGGAAACACCCGACAGCCTGGCGTGGTTGCGGCAGGCCGGCTGCGACACGGTGCAGGGCTTTCTGTTCGCGAAGCCGATGCCGGCGGCGACCTTCGCCAGCTTCGTCAACCAATGGAGAAACACCACCATGAACGTCAACGAACCGAGCACCGCTTGCTGCGTGTGTTGCAAGGAAATCCCGCTCGATGCCGCCTTCACCCCGGAAGGCGCGGAGTACGTCGAGCACTTCTGCGGGCTGGAGTGCTACCAGCGCTTCCAGGCACGCGCCATTACTGCGACCGAAACCAGCGCCAAGCCGAGCGCTTGCGATTCGCCGCCGTCAGGCGGAGGCTGACTACTTGTCAGGTACGGTTGAGTAGTTTCGTCCCATCTGGGCGCAACTCGCCTTTTGGGGAAATGTGTCGGTACAGGGTCTGTCGCGTGATGCCGAGTTCCTGGCACAGGTCGCCGACCTTGGTTTCGGGCTGGCACATTGCCGCCATCGCCAGGCGCAGCTTGGCGGCCGTCATCTTGAACGGCCGGCCACCTTTCCGACCGCGCGCCCGTGCCGAGGCCAGGCCCGCCACGGTGCGCTCGGCGATCAGTTCGCGCTCGAACTCGGCCAGCGCGGCAAAGATGCCGAAGACCAGCTTGCCGGCGGCCGTCGTGGTGTCGATGGCCGCACCGTGGCCGGTCAGCACCTTCAGTCCGACACCACGGCCGGTCAGGTCGTGGACGGTATTGATCAGGTGGCGCAGGTCACGCCCGAGCCGGTCCAGTTTCCACACCACCAGCGTATCCCCCTCGCGCAGCGCCTTTAGGCAGCTCGCCAAGCCAGGGCGGTCTTCGCGCTTGCCAGACGCCTGATCCTCGTAAAGTTGGGTGGGATCGACGCCAGAAGTGACTAGCGCATCGCGCTGCAAGTCGGTGGCCTGTGAGCCGTCTGCCTTCGATACCCGCATGTAGCCAATCAGCATCTTGCACCTGTCACATATACGTTCGATTATGTGACAGTGTGAACCGGAAAGTTCTGGTCGTCAAAATTTGTCACTTAACCCGTCATTCTGTCTAAGACATGCAAAGGGCTCATCAGGCTCGTAATGTGACAAAAATTCCGTGGGGATGCCTTCCTTCGCGAAGGTAGCGCGCAACTGTTCCAGGGAAGCGGGGTCGCGCCGACCATAGGAAGCCAACGCGAACAGCGAGCGTGCCGTCTCGGGGTCGTGCCGCGCTTCAATGATGGCGTCATCAATGGCCTTGACCGCACGCTGCCAGTGATCGACGGGTTCGGGCTTCAGCGCTTTCGCCGGCAGGCCACTGGTGAACCCGGTTTGGGGCTCGGACCAGAACAGCTTTGCATGCTCGCCTGGCGGGCTAATATCCCTCACCTCAATCAAGCTGATTGCCGTTGCCGCCGCCTCCAGCATCTGCAATCGTACTGCCGGGTTCAGGGTTTCATACGGTCGCCACAGACTTTGCCCAGCACGCAGCGGATGCCCGCAGCCTTCCCATACTTGGCGGAGATACCCCGCGCAGGTTCCGCACGTCGAAAGCGGGGTGTTCAGCTCATCGAGCAGCGTGCGTATTAGCCGAAACCACAATCCAGCGTGGATGCGTCGGCGCGGCAGCTCCACATGGCCGGTCGTCAGTGCCTGCCAGGTACGCCGGTCCATCACTGCAATCGCGTCGCTGGCGGTGCGCGGCGCAGTGTCGGCGTTATCCCAGCCGAGAAACCGCCCAGGCACGCCCCAATAGGATTCCAGCCAGCAACCATGCAGCGGGCAGCTCAGCATCAGGGGCAGCTTCCATGCAAGCAGTACGGCTTGGTTTGCCGGGTCGTTCAGACAGAGCGGACAGGCGCGATGTATCGGCTGGCTGGGCAGCCAGGCACGCCAGTTCGTGATGGATCGCGTCCTACGGCGGAGTTTCGGCAGCAGCACCGAGAGCTGGAACGCATAGGTTTCCAATGCGTCTGGAATCTGATCATCAAGGCTATCCAGTAGCCAAGGCACCCAGCCGGCGAAACTCATGCAACGCAGCCGGTCCAGCTCGATGCCGCTCCGCTGGAAGAGCATCATCAGCAGCGACAGTGGTGGCGCGGTATCCAGGTCATCAACCTGGCCGTGACCAAGATCGTGCTCCAGCAGGTCGGACACCTCCATGTGATAGCAAAGGGCCACGCGGTTGAGCCATGAAGACAAGGCTTCGCCTTCCTTGGGAGCCGGATGCAGCGGCCAGCGTGGCGCTGGCTTCACATCAGTTCCCGCTCGAATTGCCGACGCCGCTCGCTTGGGCCGGTGTAATCGGCCATGCTGAGCGTGCGGTGGTTGATCGCTTCCTCGCCGCTCTCCACGGCGACGAGGGCCGCCGCCATCAGCAAGTGCGCCAGTTCGCCGATGGTGCCCTCGCTGCGTGTGAGCAGGTAGCGGGCCATGTCCAGCGTGGCAATCGACGAGGGTCGCCGCAATGGAAGCGAAGCGGCGAAGCTGGCCAGCAGTGAGCAGCAATCGTCGTTGGCCTCCCACACCGGCAGCATCATGGGCTCGAAGCGGTTTTCCAATTGGTCATCCGAGCGGATGGCCAGGTAGGCGTCGCGCGTGCCGACCCCGACCAATGGGATGCGCAGCTCATTGCCGAGGAAGCGCAGCAGGTTGAGAAATTCCCGCCGGTTGACGCTGTTGCCGGCCAAGACGTTGTGCAGCTCGTCGATCACCAGCATGCGCACGCCGACCTTGCGCAGCAGTGCCAGCGCCAGTTGCTCCATTTCCGGCAGCCGTGGGCGCGGGCGCAATGGTGCCCCCATCGCGGCAAGTAGCGCGACGTAGAAGCGGATCACCGACGGTTCGGACGGCATCTGCACGACCAGCACCGGCATGTGTTCCTGGTCCGCGTCGGAGCTGGCCGGATGCGTGCGCCGGAATTTCTCGATGATCATCGACTTGCCGTTGTTGGTCGGGCCAACCAGCAGCAGGTTGGGCATGCGTTGCTTGTTTGGCCACGCATACAGGGTTTCCAGCCGGTTCAGCGCCTCGACCGCGCGCGGGTAGCCGATCCAGCGGTCGGCGCGAAGGCGCTGGATGCGCTCGTCCGCCGGCAGCCGAGCCAGCCCCTGTGCAGCTGGCAGCAGGTGTGACAAGTCGATGATGGGATATTCGTCCACGGCTACCACTCCTCGATCTGGTCGAACGGTTTGGCCGGAGGCAGGTTGTCTGCCTGCGGATCAGCAACGTCCGTTTTCGGCGGAATCGGCTTGTCCGGCGGAGGCGATGCCTTGAGGTGCTGGCGTCGATCCGCGTCGCGCCGCGCCTTGCGCGTGGCCTTCTGTGCGGTGGTCACGATCTCGCGCATCTGCCCGATCATGCGGAACAGCGCCGACTCATCCACCTGTTCGCGTCCCTGCTGCCGCAATTTCGTCAGCGCCTGCCGTTGTTCCCAGAGGGTGACAGCCGGGTGCGACAAGGTACGGTAGGGGATTTCCAGGTAATGCTGCCCCTCCGGTTCCAGCACCCAGATACGGCTGATGTCACGCGGGTCGCGCCGGATCAGGAAAGCGGGCAAGCGGTCGCGTCGTGCGATCCACGGTTTGAGCGCATCGGCGTAGTAGTGAATGTGGTCGATGACAAAGCCGGTGCGAGTCAGAGTACGGCGAATGATGGGCAGGAAATCGACCAAAAAAGCCAAGGCGCGGGTGACGACAGCCGGTACACCGACACGCGCCACGGCTTCTGACCAGCGCGCCGCCGGCGGCTGAAGCAGGCCGTTGTGCACAGAGCCGTGATAGGTGCCCACCGCCAACGTGAGCCAGCGCTCCAGCTCACGCAATGTCAGGGCGGCCTTGTTTTCGGAATCGTAGTCCCCGCGCTGGTCAGGGTTGGAGAAGGTCGTCCCTGGCAATTCATCGTGGATCATCTGCATCGCCGTACCGATGATCCGTTCCACGATGCCGCCGTAGTGCGGCTGCCCTGGCGGACGATAGTCCAACCGGATGCCGTGCTGCTCGCAGCCACGGCGCAGCGCCTCGCTCTTGAACTCGGCCGCGTTGTCCAAGTAGAGCAGCCTGGGCTTGCCGCTCATCGGCCAATCCATTTCTATATTCAGACCCTCCAGCCAGGGACGCTTGTCGCAGGCGACATGCACAAGGCACAGGCCGACCGAAACAGATGACGGCGCTTCCAGCGTGACGACCATGCCGAGCACGCAGCGGGTAAACACGTCTGTGATCAATCTGCACTTGTTCCAGTGGCGCGGTCACGGCGGGAGGCTCACCACCGACACCTTGCAGGCTGCGGGACGCATCCTGACCTTCCCGGCGGCGAGTGGCCTTGAGCGGGTCGAGGCCGGCGATCCGCAGGGCCAAAGTGTTGCGCGCCGGCACCCGTAGCTTTTGCGCTTTGCAAGCCTGCGCGACCTCGCGGTGGAACGCCGCCAGGCTACGCTTCTGCTTGGTCAGGAAGCGCTTTTGCAGCAACTCGCGGATGATGCGCTCAACTGATTCCGGCAAGCGTCCCTTGCCTTTTCCGCCGCCGGACTGGCCGGGAACCAGGTCCGTCACAAACCCAGCACCTTGCCGGGCACGCCGGATCAGGACATACACCTGCCGCCTGGATAGGCCCAGCGCTTGAGCAGCGGCATCGGCGGCTTCATGCCCAACCACTTCAAGCGCTGCCAGCGGCCCGATGATTTCGGTCCGGTGCCGGGCCTGTGCCCATGCCGCATCGGGCAGGGTGGCCACGCCCTGCTCGGCAATTGGTAATGTGTCTGACGCCATGCTCACACCTCGCTTTGGTGCACACGAGTATTGAGCATAGTCGAGATTGGTGCAGATGACTTCTGATATTGCGTGGTCAGGAGCCGACTGCACACCTGGCGTTACGCCCCGTCAATTGTAACCGTCCGGCCACGACCATCTTGCCGAGCTAACCGGAATCAGGCAGCGGCAGCGAGAGAGCCGGCCCCGTTCATTTGGACAGGATTTCCACGGCGATAAGTGGAGCCCTGCGGGGTAGCGTTATCCACGGTGGCGACAGCCGAAGGTCGATCTGGACCGTAGGCTGACGACGCGGTGGGTAACGCGGTGCTCATGCCGCAAGTTTCTCCTGTGGCAAGCCGGCGAAGTAAATCTCATCGGGCGTCTGGCCGTCAAGCGACTGGTGGGGCCGGTGGGTGTTGTAGAAGTTGAAATAGATTCCCAGACTGGCCTTGGCGGCCGAGATCGAGTCGTAGGCTTTCAGATAAACCTCCTCGTACTTCACGCTGCGCCACAAGCGCTCGACGAAGACGTTGTCGCGCCAGCAACCCTTGCCATCCATGCTGATCGCGATCTGGTGGCCCTTGAGCACCTGCGTGAAGTCCAGGCTGGTGAACTGGCTACCCTGATCGGTGTTGAAGATTTCCGGCGTGCCGTAGCGGGTGATGGCTTCCTGAAGCGCATCGACGCAGAAATCCGTGGTCAGTGTATTGGAGAGCCGCCAGGGTAACCGTCCGGCCACGACCATCTTGCCGAGCTAACCGGAATCAGGCAGCGGCAGCGAGTTGCGCGTTCCTGGCGATGTGTTCGGCGACATGCCAAGGCAGCAGGTCGTCGAGTTCGCTGATTCGGTAGTCGGCAATTCGTTCGATGACGAAGCGCAGATAGGCTTCCGGGTCGAGGCCGTTGAGTTTCGCCGAACCGACCAGGCTGTAAATCGCGGCGGCACGATCACCGCCGGCATCCGAACCGGCAAACAGGAAGTTCTTTCGTCCCAGCGCGACTGCCCGCAGGGCCCGCTCGGCAGCATTGTTGTCGATCTCGATGCGCCCATCCGAGGCATAGCGAATCAGTGCCTGCCAATGGTTCAAGGCATAGCCGATGGCCTCCGCCAGGCCGGATTTCTTCGAGAGCTGTCGTCGGGTGTCGAGCAGCCAGGCATGGAATTCATCGAGGATGCGCCTGACCTGTTCCCGCCCCTTGAGTCGGATGTCGGGGGGTTTGCCACGCACGGTGCTCTCAATGGCATACAAGGCCGCGATCCGCTTGAGCGCCTCGGCCGCAATCGGTGAGCCCTGGGCCTGGTGGATCTCGAAGAACTTGCGGCGGGCATGGGCCCAGCACGCGGCTTCCAGAATGTCGCCCTGGGCATACAAGGCATCGAAGCCGGCAAAGGCATCGGCTTGCAGAATGCCCTTGAACGATTTCAGGTGGGTCTGCGGATGTTCGCCCTTGCGGTTGGGCGAGTAAGCAAACCAAACCGCAGGCGGGGTGTCACTCCCTGCCGGCCGATCATCCCGGACATAGGCCCACAGCCGCCCGGTCCTGGTCTTGCCATCGCGCGGCGCGAGGACCGGTACTGGCGTATCATCGGCATGCAGCTTCTCTCCGCCCAGCACGTGCTGACGCAGCCGTTCAACCAATGGACGCAGCAGCGCTGAACATTGCCCCACCCAGTCGGCCAGGGTCGAGCGTTCCAGATCAACGCCTTCCCGGGCATAGATGCCGCTCTGCCGGTAAAGCGGCAGGTGATCGCAGTATTTGGCCACCAGCACATGGGCGAGCAAGCCGGACCCAGCCATGCCTCGGGAAATCGGCCGGCTGGCCGCCGGGGCCTGAACGATGGTGTCGCAGCGGCCGCAGGCCAGCTTCGGCCGAACGTGGCGAATGACCCGGAAACTGGCGGGCACATAGTCGAGCACTTCGGAAACATCCTCACCCAATGGCTTGAGATGACCGCCGCAGTCCGGGCAGCAGGTCGGCTCAGGCACATGAACCACGGTGTCGCGCGGCAAGTGATCCGGCAGCGGTTTGCGCACCGGTTTGCCGGAGGCTTCTTCTGGGGTGATTTCCGTGAGGCCAGCCCGTTCTGCCTTGCCGGTTTCGAGTTCTTCCAGCGCCAGTTCGAGTTGCCCGACCATCTCGTCGATCTTCTCTGAACGCTGGCCAAACTGCATCCGACGCAGCTTGGCGATGATCAACTTGAGATGCTCGATTTCTGCCTGCTGGGCGACCACCATGGCTTGCAAGGTCGGGGTATCGCGGGGCAGTGCAGCGCTGTTCATGCCGCGAGTTTACGCGAATCGTTGACCGGTGAACAGCCCCGCCAGCCAGCGATTTCAGGCTTTTTTACGCCGCCCGTTCCGGCTGCCAGGGGCGACTGGGCCGACGCCAGTCGATACCTTCAAGGAGCATCGACAACTGGGCGCCGGAGAGATGAACCGAGCCTTCGCTGGCCTGTGGCCAGATGAAGCGGCCGCGCTCCAGGCGCTTGGCGAAGAGGCAGAGGCCGTCCCCATCCCACCAGAGCAGTTTGACCAGATCACCACGCCGGCCGCGAAAGACGAAGACGTGACCGGCAAAGGGATCGGCGGCGAGTTGCTCCTGAACAATGCTGGCCAGGCCATCGAAGCCACGACGCATGTCGGTGACGCCGGCGGCGAGCCAGATCCGGGTGCCATGGGGCAGACCGATCATCGCCGCTGCAACTCGGCAAGAACCAGTCGCAGCACCTCGGCGTCGGGGCGGCCTTCGATGCGCACGCGAATTTGCCCGAAGTCAATCGTCAGGCAACCCGTGTCGGCCGGACCGCTTGCTGCCGGCAATCGATCGGCGGCCATCAATGGCGTGACGGTCACTGGCAGCAGTGCGGACCCCGATTCAGGGAGCAGCCCTTCCCGGTAGGCTTTGCGCCAGAGAAAGACCTGGTTGGCGTTGATGCCGTGTTGGCGGGCGATCCGTGCAACCGAGGCACCGGGTTGCAGGGTCTCTGCAACAATCGATCGCTTCAGCGCCGGCGGGTGGTGGCGGTAGGCGCCTCGTCGTTTCGAGACAATCTCTGCCTTTGAGTTTGTGTCCATAAATCCCTTTGT
>JAKLLI010000167.1 GCA_023150195.1 Azonexus sp. | reverse complement strand
TCGACCTGATGATGCCGGAAATGGATGGCTACGAAACCTGCCGCCGTTTCAAGGAAATGCCGGGGATGCAAAACGTGCCCGTGATGTTCATCACCGCCTTGTCCGATCTGGATTCGGAACGGCGTTGCCTGATGCTCGGCGCGGCGGATTTCATCAGCAAGCCTTTCCGGGTGGACGTGGTGCGCCAGCGCATCAGCAATTTGCTCGAGCGCGAACAGTTGCGCCGCGAAGTGGAGGCCAGCCGGGACCAGCTGGAGAAGCGGGTTGCCGAACGCACGGCCGAGCTGGAGCAGAGTCTCTTGAGCCTGCGCATGGCGCGGGATGCTGCCGAGGTGGCCTCGCGGGCCAAAAGCACCTTTATTGCCAATGTCGGGCACGAACTGCGGACGCCGATGAATGCCATCATCGGCCTGAGCATGTTGTTGCAGCGCAATGCGGTCAACACCGATCAAAAGGAAAAACTCGGGCACGTGCTGACGGCCGCGCGTCGCCTGATGCTGCACTTGAATCATTTGATTGATCTGGCGGCGCTGGAGAACGAAAAATTGCGGCTGGATCGACAGGAGTTCGTACTGGGCGACCTCTTGCGCGACGTGGATGAGTTGTTTGCCGATGTCGCGCAGGCCAAGGGAGTATCGCTGACGGTGTCGGTGCCGCTGGCCCTGGCCGGGACCGTGGTCATCGGCGACCCGACTCGGCTGAAAGCCATCCTCGCCGATCTTGTCGGCAATGCCATCAAGTTCACCGAGCAGGGGTTTGTGCGTTGCCTGCTGAGCTGCAGTGAAGAAACTCCGGCGCACCATCTGTTGCATTTCCGGGTGGAAGACAGCGGTATCGGCATTGATCCAGCCGATTTTCAACGCATCTTTCAGGTGTTTGAACAGTTGGATGCCAGTAGTACGCGTCGTTTTGGCGGCACGGGTCTTGGCCTCAATTTGTGTCGTCGCCTCGCCGAATTAATGGGCGGACGCATCGTTGTGGACAGCACGCCTGGTCAGGGAAGTTGCTTTGAATTGACGCTGGCCTTGCCAAAAGCCCCGCTGGCGCCCGTTCTGGCGGATTAAGCCGCACTGGCGACAAGCCGGGGCTTTACGCAGGCCGCTGCCTCGGCGCAGGAAAGCAACGCTGGCGGAGCAACCAAGGTACAAGCACGCTCAGTGCAGTTTTCCTTGCAATTTTTGCCAGAGCCAGCTACCGGAATCGGTGCGGCCATCCAGTACGTAGGCCAGTTCGTTGGCGTTTTGCAGGGTGAATTCCAGGTTGCGCCGGATGGCGTGCGTACTGGCCAGCAGCAGGTGGTCGTCTTCTGCCAGCACAAAGTCACCGTCTGGCAACAAGGTGGTTTCGTTGCCCCGTTCGACCAGCAGCGGCAGCATGGGCAGTGCCTGGCTGCGGTCGGTGCCATCCCTTAGCAACGCCGCCAGCGTACATGCCTCGCCGGTGCGCAGGCGCGCATGAATGGCCGGGGCTTCAGCCTGGCTCAGGCGTACCCCCCAGACGGTTGGCGTCAGGCCATGGCAAAGGGTTTGCAGCTTTTCGACCAGACGCTGGCAACGGGCTTCGTCAAACTCGACAACGCGGGTGAGGAAGCGTGCCAGCAGCGGCGTGGTCAGAATGGCGATGCATTCGTGGGCGACAATGTGGCTGGGGACCATCGCGAACTCGGCGCCATAGGCGGCAAACAGTGCGCTGTTGGCCGCCTGGTTCTGGCGGGTGACCACGAACAGGTCCGGCTTGAGTTCGGTGGCGGTGACCGCGATCGACAGATTGTTGATGTCGTTGTCGCTGCCGGCAATGATGCCGCTGGCGTTGGCGATACCCGCCTGTAGCAGTGTGGCGGCCTCAGTGCCGTCGCCACTGATCTCGTGGTCGCTGCCTGGTGCTGCGGGATCGATGATGGTCAGGGTGATGCCGGCGGTGCGCAGGCGTTGCGCGACAATCTGGCCAAATCGGCCATAGCCGCAGAGAATCCAGTGACCCTTCGGGGGGCGGTGCGGCGGCGGGAGCGGCGATTCCGGCAGACTGGTCAGCAGTTCGATGAGCCGGAAGCGTTCGGGGGCGGCGACGGCCAGCGCCAGATGATCGGCAAAACGTTCGAACGGATTGATGATGTGATCGGTGCCGAAAGAGGCGAGGTTGCCGGTGATCGACTGGCTGCGGGCGCGCGCAATGACCGGGATGTCCGGGGCGAGCAGGCGGACGGCGATGGCGATGGCGAGGTTGGCTTGCTCGTCGTTGGTAATGGCCAGGACGCCTGTGCAGGCCTTGTGCTTGAGCCCCGCCAGGAGCAGGTTGTCCGGCAGGCTGGCATCGGCGGCCAGCGCGGGGGTATCGGTCTTGAAGTCCTGAAGGTCGAGTTCCTCGACGCGCAGTTCGTCCTTTTCCAGGACCACGAAGGCTTGCCCGATGCGGTCGAAGTTGCGGCAGATCAGGCTGCCGGTTTCGCCGCAGCCGCAGACCAGATAAAACGGTTCCTTCAGGCGTTGCACGCGGCGCATGAAGCGGTTGGTGGTCAGGGTGTTCTGAAAGCCCTTGTCTTGCAGCAGCGCAATCAAGGTGACGACCGAGTAGGACCAGCCGATCACCGACAGATAAATGCAGACCAGCACCCACAGTCGTTGCGCTTCGGAAAACGCGACCGGAATCTCGCCGAAGCCGATGGTGGTGGCGGTATAGCTGATGAAATAAAACGCGTGGAAAAACGAGAGCGGTGGCGCTGGCCGGCCTTCGGCATCAATGCCGGGTACCAGCGTCAGGCCAAGAATCGAAATCGCATAGATGACGATCAGCGCAATGATGGGCGCACGCATGCGCCGCAGCACGAGGAAGAAGGTGTTGTTGGTCACCTGCGACTCCGCATCAGCGGCGCATCATGACGGTTTCGATGATCAGGATGATGACCGAGACAATGTTCGCGAACAGCGCACCACCGGAGAGCGACACCACACTGGAGGTGACGGACGGGGTCATGCCTTCTCCCGTGACGTGCACGGCCAGCGCCCAGGTAATGGCGGCCGCCACCAGTTGCAGGTCCGCGACCAGACTGGTGGCGAGATGAATCGCACCGATCTGTGTGCGGTCGCCGAACTTGAGGGCGGTGGCAATCAGGCTGACGACCAGGGCAGCCGCCAATTCGTACACGTGGTGGAGTTCGGGGCGATCGATGTCGCCGATGAAAAAACCGAAGTTGAGGGTCGCCGCGAGGACGATGAAGAAACCGAAAACCACCTTTTCCAGATTCATTTTTTTCTCCCTGCTGCGGTCGACCGCAGTGCTCAGCGTTGTTCGACCGGGGCCGTCTGCGGCGGTGCCTGACGTGCGCCCAGCGTTTGCGTGTCAATGCGCCGGGTTTCGTCTTCGCTGACCACTTCCAGAATGTTGACCACCTTGCGCACACCAGCGGTGGTGCGGGCGACGGCGATGGCGACCTTGGCTTCACGTTCGTTCACGACGCCCATCAGGTGCGTGATCCCGCGTTCGGTGACGACCTTGATGTGGTTGGCCGAGAGCTGGTTGGAATCGACCAGCCGGGCTTTGACCTTGGAGTCGATGAAGGCATCGTTGCTGCGACTGGCCAGGGGCGTGACAGCACCGATGCCGAGCTCGTTGTAGACCTCACGCACCCCTTCGAGTTTGCGTACCTCGGCTTCGATGGCCGCCTTGGCTTCGGCGCTGGGGACTTCGCCCGTCAGCAGCACGCGGCGATTGTAGGAGGTCGCATTGACGTGGGAGAAATTCTTGTACTGATCGGGAATCTTGGTGCCGACTTTCCACTCCGTGGTTTCGTCGTCGGTCTGGGTACCGGTACTGCGGCGGTCATGGGCGCTCATCACGCCCACGGCGGCGCCGGTGGCAATCATGGCGGGGACACAGGCCTGCAGCGCCGGCAACAGGATGGCCAGGGTCAGGGCAGAAAGCGTCAGGCGGGTTTTCATGTCATTCAACTCCAAGAAGCAGGGCGTCGATGCCGTCGCACAGGCAGTGGATGGTGAGCAGGTGGGTTTCCTGAATGCGGGCGGTGCGATTGGCCGGCACGCACAGGTGGATGTCGTCTTCGCCCAGCAGTTCACCGATCTGGCCGCCGCCTTTGCCCGTCAGCGCGATGATGCGCATCTCGTTTTCGTGAGCGGCCTTGATCGCTTCGATGACGTTGGCAGAATTGCCGGAGGTGGAAATGGCCAGCAAGACGTCGCCCGCGTGCCCGAGGGCACGGACCTGCTTGGAAAAAATGTAGTTGAACCCGTAGTCGTTGCCGACGGCGGTCAGGATGGAACTATCGGTTGACAAGGCCACGGCGGCCAATTCCTGGCGTTCGGCCTCGAAGCGGCCGACCAGTTCCGCGGCGAAATGCTGGGCGTCGCCAGCCGAGCCGCCGTTACCGCACGCCAGAATCTTGCCGCCGGCAAGCAGGCTTTGGGTCATGGTTTCAATCGCCGCGGCGATTGGGGCCGCCATCAGTTCGATGGCCTCCAGCTTGGTATGGGCGCTGTCTTCAAAATTTTTCGCGACGCGGGCGATCAGATCCATGAGGGGTTCGTCTCAAGTTGGGTGGAGATGAAATTCTACATCACAGCCCGGCATAGACTTCGATCACGACCCGCTGCCAGGGATCGGGGTGGGCAGTCAATTGGGCAATCCGGCCGTGCAGCGCCTGGCCGCGATCGAGTGCTTCGGCCAGCGGACGGTTGTGGGCGCGGGGTACATAGCCCAGCTGCAGGCCTTGCCAGATCACCTGAATCGCCAACGGATCATGGCGATTATCCGGCTCGCGCGCCAGGGTCAGCGTATCGCCGACTTTGAGTTGCTGCCAATGACTGCCCACGGCGTAATACTGGCTGCCTGCCAGCGGGCAGCGCGTGATCAGCAATGCCAGGCTTGCCGCGTTTGCGGCGGCGGGCAGCAGCAAGCTAAAAAGAATCCACCACGAACGCATCGCGGATCCAGGTCAG